>JANXOO010001319.1 GCA_025353525.1 Schlesneria sp.
GGGCAGGTCGCAACGCTTGCAGATCACAACCAGGGTGAAGCGTCCCCGCTCGAACAACTGGCATCGCAGTGAAGTCTGAGCTCGTAGCTCAGTTGGTAGAGCAACGGACTTTTAATCCGTAGGTCCTGGGTTCGAGTCCCAGCGGGCTCACTGTTTTGTTGATTTTGGAACGGAATCGGTTTTGTTGAACGGATTCGATTGAACGAAACCAGGAGTTCTCTGATGCGGTGCCTGCCTGCTGTTTTTGGTGTTGTTTTTGTAACATCGATCGCGCTGTTGGCACCCGCCGCATGGGGGCTTGAACCAAAGTCGTCGTCAGACTGGCCTCAGTGGCGTGGCCCGAACCGCGACAACATCAGTTCCTTCAAGGGAATTTCGACCGATTGGAAGGCCGCACCACCGACCCTCGAATGGAAGATCGACGGTATGGGAGGTGGCTATGCCAGCGTTTCCGTTGTTGGCGACCGCCTTTATACAACAGGAAACGTTGGTACGTCCCAAAATGTCATTGCGGTCAACCTGAAGACACATGCCATTGCATGGTCGACTCCTTTGACTGAATCGAGCCCTAAACACGGCTATGAGGGCTCCCGCTGCACACCCACGATCGATGGTGATCGACTCTTTGCAATTTCCTCAAACGGCCAGATCTCGTGCCTGAAGGTTTCTGACGGAAGCATTGTCTGGTCTAAGGTTTTTGAGAAGGAATGGAAAGGGAAAATGATGTCCGGATGGGGATTCTCTGAATCTCCGCTGGTCGATGGTGACCGGGTACTGTGTACTCCCGGAAACGCCGAAGCGATGATCGTCTGCCTCGACAAGTCCAACGGTAATGAAATCTGGCGATCCGCCGTTCCCGACAAGGGAGACAAAGGGGGCGCTGGTGCCGGATATTCTGTCATGGCCATCAGTGAAGGGGCTGGTGTCAAGCAATATGTGCAACTGATCGGTCGCGGGTTGATCAGCGTGCGGGCCAGTGACGGAAAACTTTTATGGAGCTACAACCGGATCGCCAATGGAACGGCTGATATCCCGACGCCAATCATCCACGGAGACTATGTCTTCGGCTCGACCGGATACGGCGATGGTGGTTCGGCACTTTTGAAGCTGACAAAGCAAGGTGACGGCGTCGACGCCGCCGAACAGTACTACCGACCGGCAAAGGAACTTCAAAACCACCATGGCGGAATGGTCTTGCTGGGCGACCATCTGTATTTCGGCAATGGCCACAACAATGGTTTTCCCATCTGCGTTGATCTGATTTCCGGCGATATACGATGGGGCGGAAAGATCCGTGGCGAAGGTAACGGCTCAGCGGCGATCACGGCCGCCGATGGACACATCTTCTTCCGTTATCAAAGTGGTGAAATCGCCCTCGTCGAAGCCACTCCCTCGGAATACAAACTCAAGGGGAGTTTCAAGCCTGTATTCCAGGAACGGGAATCGTGGTCCCATCCCGTTGTCTGTGCCGGAAAATTGTTCCTTCGCGAACAAAATACGCTCATGTGCTACGATCTGACCGCGAAGTAACAGCGACCGTCAGCGTAACACAGGATGGCAGAAATCCGCGAACACATCATCATCAATATCTGCTTCTCGATATGATTGGTAGTATTTGCCTGGGTTAATTCAATGGGAACGCCAGAGACGAATTGTCGTCTAGCGCAGTCTGCGGAAATCAGGTTTCGATGAATGCATCGTCTCAGGCCGCGAGCGATAAAACTCCGTCAGGCACCGGGCCCGAACGCTCGTTGAATGTTCCGAATGCAATCACCCTGTCGCGGCTTGTTCTGTCATTCGTGTTGTTTGCGTTGATTCAGTCTGGTACCGCATGGATTTCAGCAGCCTGTCTTTTTGTATTCGCGGTCGCCACCGATGTCCTGGACGGGTATATCGCCAGGAAGTATCAATTGATCACGCAGTTGGGCCGAATTCTTGACCCGTTCGTCGACAAGTTCATCACGTGCGGCACGTTTTTGTTTCTGTTGCCGTATTCGGGGTCAGGCGTCAACCCCTGGATGGTGGTCATCGTTCTGGGACGCGAGATGCTTGTGACAAGTTTGCGTGGATTTCTCGAACAGCGTGGAGCCGATTTTTCGGCGTCCGCATCGGGAAAACTCAAGATGTTCCTGCAATGTGTCGCAGCAACAGTCTGCCTGCTCTCGCAAGATCCGACCTGGGCCGCATGGAACCCTGCCGGTATCGGATTTCTGATGATGCGTGACGTGCTGCTCTGGTTGATGGTCGCAGTCACGGCCTGGAGCGGTTGGGACTACGTCAACCGGGCGATTCGATTGTTGCGCGTCACAGGATAACGCACGTCACAAAAAGTGGCTTGTGGCACGGGCCAAAGGATGACTGTTGTAACATAAGTTACCCCCCGGCGGATTCGGAATTTGTCGGTATCACAGAGCGCGTTACGGTGTGACGTAAGCCGTGAAGCGGAAGAGTCCTTCCTGGAACCGATTGAAACAGCTATTTACGTGTATCGCCGTTATCAAAAGAATGTCACGCCGGAAGGATTCGATCAAATCTGTCGTTTGCTTCTGCGGGAATCCGGATTCGAACAGGTGACGATTACCGGACGTCCGAGGGACGGCGGAATTGATGGAAAATGCGTTCTTCAAAATACTCGCGCCATTCGGGTGTGTGCCCTGATGTTGAATCGCCCTTCGAGTTAAGGTAAAGTCGCTATATCTCTTTTTGATAAAGCGGCTTTATCTCACGGAAAAGACATGGCTGATTGGAAGTTCTATGGTCGCAAGGATCAGCTTGCGGATTTGCAGCAGATGCTCGATTGAACACGAGCTTACTTCGGACTCACTTTCGTCCCGGGCGGCAAATCCCTAAGGGCCAGGGCGTTGTATTCTTCACGCTGTTTTTCCCACATGGCCGCCAGTTCTCGCACTTTCTCGGGCATCTCGGTGGCGCGGTTTTTGGACTCGCTTCGGTCGGTCGTGAGGTCATAGAGTTCCCAAGGGCTTTTCTGCCCGGCGGCAACGATCTTCCACTGCCCGGCTCGCAGGGCGCGATTGTCTTCGTGCATCCACCAAAGCGACTCGCGTTCGATCGTGCCGTCTTTGGGAAAGACCGGCAAAAGGCTCTTGCCAGGCAACGGCGGGACGGGCTGGCCGCCGATGGTTTCGGGCGCCGCTCCGCCTGCCGCCTCCAGGATTGTCGGCACCAAATCGATCAGGTGCCCGGGGGTGTGTCGGGTTTCGCCGCGGGCCGGGATACCCTTCGGCCAACTCACGATCATCGATGTCGCAATACCCCCTTCATGCACCCAGGTCTTGTGCCTTCGGAACGGCG
>JANXOO010001377.1 GCA_025353525.1 Schlesneria sp.
ATTGAAGATCCGTGCGAACCCTTTCGGAGTTCTCAACCGAATACCGGCAACTTGAACCGGTCCCAAAGGCGAGTGGCCAAATCTGCCGATCGATCTGCGGTACTGTCGCCCTGCCGTTCAGTAGTCGATTGCGTCGAGTGAACCGTCGCTGTGTCTGCGGAAGGCGGGGCCCGCTTCTTTTGGAGGACGGGAATAGACCTTCATACAGAGTTTGTGGTGGTCGACAGATCCGCGCATCGTTATGAACGACGAATTGCCGGAATCAGCAGAGCCGCTGACGGTCCAGTGAAACTCGTCAAGTTGAGTGAATGTCTCCCTCAGGCGAACGAAGTCAATTTCGAACGAAACGGGTTGCGAATGGCCGTCGTTTTTGCCTCCGACGATTTCAGTACAGCCAAGGTAGAGCCGCGATTCCCATCCGTTGTCGGAAAATTCGCACGTTGAACCGACTCTCCCGACTCCTGACAGGGGTTCAAACAGCGCCGACGCCTGGTGAACAAATGCACTCAGCCATTCCGGTCGACGTTGCCGATTCCGTCGATCCCGCTGGTGATGTTCAAGCTGCTTCAGAAGGTGCTGAACGAGCAAATGCGATTGGGCCAAGATGGCGGACTCCAGTCAGGAAGCTTATGGATCTCGATCAAAAATCGTTGCGAGATCCATCTCGCCATCCGGCTTGCGCCTGATGTGTCGCGTTCGAAGTGGCGACCAGGTACTTATCGGGCGATCAGACGCCGAAGCGGAGCGAACTCGCACGACTTTCCCGCCATTTCGTTTGTGCGGGTTCAGTAGCGCACCGTTTGCAGCCGTTCCGAATCTCTCGGAGTTTGCCGGTTAATCCGATTCTCAGGCGAGTGCAGTATTCGAGCGGTCGCAATTGTTAAGGCAGTCACAATTTTTTCTTGAGTCTACGGCTTTCGGCGTCGCTTCAAACCCGCTGTGCCGACACGTCGGCCGTCGGTAGTTCAACGAACATTGCTATAGTGCACACGGAAGTCCAAATCAAAGTGTCCGCGGCGAACCAGACTGATCACTGCTGAAAATACGTTGATTGCCAGCTACTCACGGTTGATCGCGAAAGAACCGTTCCATAACGGTATAACCCGTCTCCTCCAGCCCGAGCGACTGATAAGCCTCTCTCGCTCGGGAATTATGCGCTTCGACATACAGCCGCAGTCCGATGACTCCGGCAGCCTCTTCCGCCAGTTTCGCGACATGGTCGTAAAGGGCGCGAAAAACCCCCGAT
>JANXOO010001424.1 GCA_025353525.1 Schlesneria sp.
ACCCCGTCGCGGTGCTCTGTGCCGATCCGGTGTCGTGCTTCAACAGCGAGCACTATCCGGTTCACGACCAGAAACGACTTGCGAAGGGCAAAATAAAACCTGCCGACTGGCTCTTCGATTGTCCGCCATGGCATCTGTGTCTCGACACAGAAACCATTCGCGCCGAGGGTTGGCCGAGCGTCCCCGGTTCGCGCTGGGTGAATTACGCAAGGCCATCGGAAATCGTCAGGAGGCCATCCGTCAAACCTGCCGCTCGATCACAGCAGCCAGACCAGCGCAAGCCGACGCTGGCCACATTCCTGGTCGATGGTCCGGTACTGCCGCTGATGACCGACACACTTCTTGTCACAGATAGTTTCCGCCGCGCAGTCATGAGCAGCTTTGGTCACTGGTGTCGGAGACATTCTCAGCACTCCGAATCATTTCGTCGGATGGACGATCCGGGAAAGTTCGCCTCGCCGGTGTTCTCCGGCAGGCAGTTGGACGGGCTGGGTCTCGAAGGACATGGTCATGCACGCTATCTCGCCTTGCCGTTGGAGCAGGATCGTCGTCGCGTGGGCACGCTTGCCGCCTATGCCGAAGATGGTTTCGGTTCTGCGGAAGTTGCGGCGTTGGCGAACCTGCAATTCGTCAATGTTGGTGCCATCCGCGATGACTCAAAACTGAGACTTCGAGTGCAATTAATTGGCCTCAACGATGTGCGGCAGTCAAACTTCGAATTTGTCGGCCAATCGACGGACTGGGTTTCGCTCACGCCATTTCTGGGACACGCCGAGATCGGACACAATCGCCAAACCGCGTATTTGTGCAAGGGAATTCGGCGAGAATGGCGACGGCTCGCCGAGCAACGACCGGAACTGAATGGCATCGAGTTGCTGCAAGTGACCGAACTCACGCCCGAAGAGATTTCCTCGCAACGATTGCCGCAGTCGCGCGAGTTCCGACGTATCCGCGGCAAGCATGGCGGAAGAAACGCATGGCGTGCGGGCGGACTGTTCCGACTTCGATTTTCGCAACCGATCTCAGGACCAATCTGTCTTGGTTACGCATCGCACTTCGGGATGGGCCTGTTTCAACCCGCCAATAATCGATGAGGAAGTCGATTAATCTCGAAGTCGCTTCACGAGGGTTGCCATTGGATTATGAGGTCGATCTGCCGGGTGCGGGGCAGTCGAAGTTGTTGGGGACGTTGGCTGTCAGCGGACGATTTTTACTACTTTTCGAAACCGCTTGCAGGGCTGAAGAAGTAAGTCCGGGTGGATTAGTTGCAAGCAGGCCGACGCGAGTAATTGTCTGGCGGACAAACGCAGTGATTCATCAACTGAAAATGGGCTCCCCGACCAAGCCGGGATCACCAGGAATGTTGAGGTTCATCCAGTGTCGCTCCGTCGACAGGTATGCCGTGTTGCAAAACAGGCTTGGCTCAATCGAAGGCGGAAATAAAATGCCAGTATGTTTGTCATTTCTTTGTCTTTTATTTTCTTCGGAATTCTTATGATGTCGTTTCGACTTCGATGGATTCAGTGGTTGGGCTCGGCGCAGGCTCGGCAACATTTATGCAGTCTTGCGCTGCGGCACACCTGTCGACGGAGCGACAGGGCTACTTTCTTTGATCGCCGATCCTCGGCGGGCGAGGATGAATTGGCAAGCGGTCATCCATACAAATGAAGGTCACTATGACAATCGAGTTTTCCCAATGTAGCCCTATCGCTCCGTCGACAGGTATGCCGAGTCGCAAAACAGGCCCGATTCAATCGGACATACAAAACGTAAACCGACGTATGTTTTTCGTTTTTTCTTGTATTTTTTCCTGAGTTTTTATGATGATGTTTCGACTTCGAAGGAATCGATGGTCGGGCTCGGCGCAGGCGCGGCAACAGGCATGCGGTGTTGCGCTGCGGCATACCTGTCGACGGAGCGACAGGGCTACTTTCTTTGATCGCCGATCCCTCGGTGTTCCCGGATGAATTGGCAAGCTGTCATCCACACAAATGAAGGTCACAATGTCGTCACTTTGGCCCCTTCAGGTATTTGATCGCAACGCCGAGTATTCGGTTGTCGAACGAAAACTGCCGCATTGGTTACAGGCGGGGACGCTGTGTTTCATCACCTGGCGAACGATGGATTCGATCCCTCAGTCCGTCGTCCGGCGCTGGTTTGCAGACCGCGACGCCTGGCTACGGCGACACGATATCGACCCTCTGGATATCAACTGGAAAGGTCGTTTGTTCGAATTGGATCTGGAATTGCGAGCGGAATTCGTCAAAACGTTTTCGGAAAGATGGCATCGGTATCTGGATCATTGTCGCGGTGCCTGCGTGCTCCGTCGACTGCCCATTCGCCAGATTGTGATCGACAGTTTTAAGAAATTCGACGGCGAGCGATACGAACTGACCGATGTGATTGTGATGCCAAATCACGTCCACGTTCTGGCCGCGTTCAAGGACGAAGCGGGAATGCTGAAACAATGCGAGTCGTGGAAACATTTCATGGCCTGGAAGATCAATAAAGCAATCGGTGAATCGGGG
>JANXOO010001442.1 GCA_025353525.1 Schlesneria sp.
GCGTAAGCCCTCGGACTTATCCGCAATTCGGTCCGAGGGCTTACGCCGCTCGGCTCGCCTGTTTCCGCAAAAAAACGATTTGACAATTGCTTCACGGCGTTGCTCAACCGGGGCGGGACTTTTTAATTTGCGCGAACGGCAGACCACGATTTTCGTTGATCGCCTGCGTCATTCATCCACAAGAGGAATCTCACCCCGTTGGGGCCTGGATTTCAAACGTTGTTTCCTGGCCCAAGGCTCCGAGGACTTGCACCCTGGGCTATCGAATCACTCCCCGCCGGGGCTTAGGACCGGGTCGCGCTGCGATCATGTCGTTGAACAACACATCGACGCACGTGAACGTTCATCGCCGACATTTCCATTGACGTTGACGATCAATCCAGCGATGTTCGACGAATTCAATCCGATGTCCATTCCCGTCGATCGGATTGCAGCAATGGTCAGGAATGGATTGGCATATTCCTTTACTTCCGCCAGAGACTTCGTTGCATGTGCCGGATGTCGGAATGACAAGACATCAAGCGAATTGCATACGGTGCCTGCATTGGATTTTTACGTCTGGAAGGTGCGATTGCGTGCCTGAATTCCGGAATTGTGATCGTCAGGGTTGCTGAACTGCTGTCGCAACGGTCCGGGCGTCTTTATCATTAAACTTCGACGAAAAAACAGGGACCCGATCCGGCGCCATCCCGACCCGGGGTTCGGACTGTTTCGTGTTGACAGAATTCGATCGAAAAACCAATTGCACGAGATGACCACTCGCGGCACGCTTTCATTCACTCCCAGAGGCCCTTTTCATGCAGAATCTCGTCGTGGCAATGACCGGTGCCAGCGGTTCGGCCTATGCCGTGCGTCTTGTGGAAGTTTTACTCGCCGCAGGTCGAAGCGTTCACCTGACGATCAGCCCTGCTGCGGTGGAAGTCTTCAAGCGTGAACTAGGCGTGACGCTGAATCTGGATCACTTCGACCCGCAACAACTCTTGCCAGGCATCGATCAACTGGCTCAGGACAGCAAACTGAAGATGATGAAACCGGGAGATGCGGCGGGCTATGCCGCAAGTTCTGTCTTCAGCGATAGCGAGATTTTCACGGGCAAGATCGTTTACCACCATTACCGCGACTATTCTGCCGGGATCGCCAGCGGTTCGTTTTTAACAGGGGGGATGGTGATTTGCCCGTGCTCGATGGGGACGCTCGCCAGCGTCGCGACGGGCCAGTCTCAGAATCTGATCCATCGCGCGGCGGATGTTCATTTGAAAGAGCGCCGCAAACTGATCGTCGTCCCGCGAGAAACGCCGCTCAGCCTGATAGCA
>JANXOO010001450.1 GCA_025353525.1 Schlesneria sp.
CAGGGCTGTGCAAGTCAGAGTTTGACGAGCCTGCAGCAGGCGCAACAGCACCAGTGGTGGAATCGGTATGACATCCCGATAAATGGCAAGCAAGGAGCCACACGCAGAGTATTTTAAGTTTCACCATTAATTTCGGGGCACTCACGGTTGTATCCCGGACCCGTCGCGTTTGTGGTCAATTCTGATCGCCGCGCAGAACGAAACAGCCATTGACATCCGGAAAATCGACGCAGCGCCCGGCATGTTTCAACGACTGGTATTCGGAGGACGCCTATCTCATGGCGAACTCCCCAACCGTGTACGGCATCAGGCAATGCGTTGTTTGAAGATTCAATGACTGAAATCAGGAAGATCTATTAAAAAAAAAGACTCGTCACCGACCAGATGATCGGTGACGAGATTAAATCAGAATCGAGAATCAGGAAAAATTCTCGTTCAAGGATTAGAATTCGCCCGGAATTTGACCCGTTGCACGAGTTGCGATCGCTTGCAGCGTGCGGATATCGAGGTTTTCGTTGATGAACCTGACGGAACCATCGCACATCAGGATGTGAGCACCACCAACGTGCGTGCTGCTGATGCCGTGACACTTGTTGAAGTCAGGAGTATAACCATAGTTCTGGTTTATGAAATTGGCAGCCGTAGAAATGTTCATCGGGCTGGCCCAACCTATATCGTCACCGTGCTCACTAGCTTTAATTTTTCCGGATTTCCAGTGGTGGTCTTCCATCACAAGGATTGTATTGGAGGTACCATCGGTCACTTCACTGATTCTCGCGGTTCCAACAAAGCTGAACATACCGTTTTGTCCACCGCATCGCTTGGAAAGATCGTAACCCCAAGCGTCCAAAACCTGACCAGGTGCTTCCCCGCCTTTTACCAACGGGATTGTCCCGGGGGGGTTTTCACCGATGAGGCATGATCTCCAATCGCCTGCGACGAAACCCTGGTTGCCAGTGTAATCTGAACGACCAACTGGTGTGCGGTCAAAGTTCTGACCACCACCATTGCCTGCAAGCCATGGAACCTGCCTGACTTCCTGAGGATTGCTTGGGCACATCAACGCTGGAAGAATTGTCTTCGCGAAGCCGGTGTTGTACTGGGTGGTCCAGCCAACGCTTGTCAATGTACCTGCCGAACCACCCGCCGTCGACTTGTCACTGAAATTAAACTGATTGTAAAGTGGCGCCTGATCAAAGTATGGCAGAGCCATAACGATCCATCCAAAGCAGTTCGTGCCACCTTGCCAACCGGTTCCAGCAGCTTGAGAGGCCGCACGCCCATCGTAATTGTGAGGGAACTGGTTCGCGACATCGTGGTAGTTGTGGCAGGCCAAACCGATTTGCTTCAGATTGTTCTTGCATTGCGTTCGGCGGGCTGCTTCGCGAGCCTGTTGAACGGCTGGCAACAACAACGCGATCAAAACGGCAATAATTGCAATCACAACCAACAACTCAATCAACGTAAATCCGCGCAATTTTCTTTTTGACATAAGCGTCACTCCTCTACGAACCACAGCGACAAATAAACCCGTCTTTCAAAAATGAAAGAAAGGGTAAAACACGAAATTGTATCGAGAATCAGGATCACTTAAACCCGCCTCCAGCCCAACTGCCGATGTGCGAGTGGCGAAAAATACTGAGAGGCTGACTAGCATCGACGGGATCTAATAAGAAGTTAACCAAATCTACACGGAGTTGTCAAACAAAAAGCAGTGTCAATTCTAAAAAACACGGGGAAAAAATGAAAATTAATCTGTCGTCAGGATTTGCCGGAGTTCCCTGTCCGCTTGAGCTGGCAATTGTCACAGAAATCGGCTCTCGATGCAGGACTCACTTTTCGGTAAAAACGGTATCCGTGCCCTCGATAAGTGTCATGCGTTGGCGACCTGGGATGTTTTTTAATTCCGTCGTTCTTCCCGACGGCCAGTCGACTCTCACGGAATCCGCAAAAACCGCCGACCCCAGCCCGAACAATAACGTACGATCGCTCGTGGAAAGATAGCTGCCGCCCCCCTTTACAAGCCCGATTTGCTGATGGGTGCCAGTAGTCACGGTGGCAACCGCGCCAATCGCAGAACGAGGGCTCGTTCGGCCGATCAAACGGATTGACAACCAGTTTGAAATGCTCGCCGTGTTTTTCAAAACGGCAACAGGTTCGTTGGTGTGAGTCACCACCAGGTCCGGCGTTCCATCGGAATCCAGGTCCCCGGTCGCGGCTCCGCGTCCGAGGTGTTTCTCTCGCATGTACGTCCCCGTCTTCGGGGCGATATTTAATAACTTTTGCCCGCGATCATTCCAGAACAGATAGGGTCGCTGACGGCGATCGACAACGAGATTCGGCGCCCAAATATGGCCGTTCGCGCAGAAGATATCCGAAAAACCGTCACCGTCAGCATCAAAAATGACCGTCCCGAAGCCAACGGCAAGCGTCCCGACCGCAGTCACCCCGAATGGGCGACTGGCATGGGTAAATAATTCGCCCCCCAGATTCCTGTAAATCGCAAAACTTTGTTCTTCGTAATTGGCCACCCAAATGTCGATTTTTCCATCTCCGTCCAGATCGCCAAGGTCGACCCCCATACTTCCGTCTGCAATCCCGGTCTCACCAAGGGCGACAC
>JANXOO010001461.1 GCA_025353525.1 Schlesneria sp.
CCCGGCTTGTAAGTGCTCAATTGGCCCGGCAATTCGGTCTGTTCGAAAAATCGGTCGAATGTGACGAATCGACCCAGGCAAGGAGCATACTTCTGCGACCGACGCAGGTCGTCGAACCACGGTGACGCCACTTCGGGCCAACGGGCCAGGACAATTCCTGCGACCTGGTCGTGATCCATCGATTCGGCCATGCGAACCGGAAACCGCAGGTAACCTGACGCTCCTTCGGCGGCGAGCGGAATTCGACTGAGTGCGTCGATCAGCGTCCCGTCGACGCCACGCCAGCGGAGTTTCGCGTATTCGGTATCGGGATAAATCCCGTCATCGAGGACGACATGCAGAGCGGCGTGGAAACCGAATTTGGACAGTATCTGAGGCAGCAGGGCCGACAATCCGAATCGGCGTCGACCCCAGACCAGCGGTGGTTTTCCGACGATGTGCTGCCACTGTTCACGGCCTTTTGCAAAATGATAAAGGGCGCTTTCGAGCGGCAACAGAGGCAGTGACGTTTCGCGGTCTTCGCCACCGACGAGACCGATCCGGCCTGCTTGCCATGCGTCTTTTAGTGATTCTGAAAGGCCCGGTGTCTTGTCACACATCACGGTCAGGTCGTCGGTGGAAACGAGCAAATTCCAGGGGACCGATTGTCGGGTCTCAGACAGTAATTTTTCGTAACCGACATCGGGGACTGCAAGGCAAAGATCGAGCAAATAACATTCGACGGGGTAAAACCGCTCGCGCGCTTCGAGCAGCATTTCGAAGCATGCTCGCAAATGTGTTTCGGCAGTCTCACGGTCGTCGGCGATCGCTGCTTTTGCTCCGGCATGGATTCGCTGAAAGAAGCGGGATTCGTCGATATTTCCAAACTGCCGCATCCGACGTGTCAAAAGTTCAACCAGCAACCAGCAGGTTCCCAGTGCCAGAAAATCGGCCACCAGATCGTCATCAACGTCTGGTATGTCCTGATGAACGCCCGTTTCGGCTTCGGTCAAGTTGTCGTGTGAATGCTCTTGATTCGGCTCGATGTCCTGCTGATTTCCAATCCCGGTGTCATTTTCGGGGATTTCTGAAAAATTGGAAACGGCTTTCAGAGCGGCGGCAACCATCTCCTGGCGGTTGGATAATCCGGAAACGACGGTTGATCCTGCCAGTCGAGCATCCTCGGCCCAGTGATGTGGCATCCACCCGTCAGATACGGTCGGGATGATTACGAGTTGGCCGCGGCGGGGCAGCGGCGGGTCGTCTGCCCTGCGCCAGCGGGGAAATTCGCCTGTCCATGCCAGCAAGACGGGGTGAAAGGCAACAGAAAAGGCATTCAGCAGGCTTTCGGCGGGTAGATCCGTTTGTTCCGACGGAAAATCTTCCAGACTGTGACAGGGAATGAGGATTTGAATGTCTGGAGAGTGCATCGGAATAAACCTGGCTCCGTTTCGTGGGAGGTCGCAGTCTGAACGTCATGCTGTATGATATCGGAGCCGATTCGGCTGAGGTAGGAACCTGTGTGGCGGTTATATCACGCGCGGTCTGGTTTGAGTCCACTGAGAAATCCAACGACACCTCGAAACTGCCGCTGTGATGGTGGTTCCGCTTCGAACGCGGAAGCGGACTCACAAACGAAGCCTCAATCTGGACCGCGAGCAGGATTAAGATCCGATTTTGTTCGTCGGCAAACTTTTTTCGGGAACTTGTTCGGAAACGGTCGCGTCAAACAGTCGCGGGTGAAAAACGGAGTTGAAAAGCCGGAGTTCAGGGATTAGTCCGTACGATCGTCACCTGCTGTTTTGTATTGCGGATTTCTTCGTCACATCATCGCCGATTACCGGGGCTCGTCACCCATAAGATTCAAAGCGTTGGTTCCAATCGAAAGACAGGCTAAAGCCTGAACTCCAACTGGCCGAATTGTCAGGGATTATTGGATTTATCCCTTGCTATTGGTTGACTTTGCTGCGATTCGCAAGTATCTCTTCAGGGGTTCTTTTTGTATCATTATCATGAC
>JANXOO010001482.1 GCA_025353525.1 Schlesneria sp.
CCCATTCTTTCGAGATTTCGCATGATGAATTGCCGGATCGAGCGCGTGTCGATTCACCGGTTTGGTCGTTCCGGTCACATCAAATGTACCCCGCACTGGTCGTCGGGAATTACGGTTCGGGACGAACTGCGGCGTTTATGAGTGATGTGGCTCCGCATTGGGTCGGCGGATTCGTTGATTGGGGAACAGACCGGTTGATCGCGCAAGCCAAAAATGCAACATCGATCGATGTTGGCAGCGATTACGCCCGATTCTGGAACCAGCTTCTGCATTGGACTGCGGAGCCGGTCCTGACATAGGATATACCACGCGCGGTCTGGTTTGAAGCCATTGAGAAATCCCGCGATACCTGGAAAATGCCGCAATGACCGTGGTTCCGCTTCGAACGCGGAAGCGGACTTACAAACGAAGCCTCAATCTGGACCGCGAGCAGTAAAAAGTTCCCGCTGGTCGCGTCGGAAGCCCGCGTCGGACAGTTCCATCAACAATTCGAAGGAGCGATTGTGCCAAATAATCCTGTGCTCGTTGACCGCTGGAAATGCGGACGCGGCTTGCCTCTGTTGTTCATCGCCGGACCCTGCGTGATCGAGAGTGAAGAACTGGTGATGCAGGTGGCCGGGCGACTGGCAGAAATCTCGGCCAGTAAAGGCGTGCAAATCGTCTTCAAGTCGAGTTTCGACAAAGCCAATCGCACAAGTGGTGACAGCTTTCGCGGACCGGGACTCGAACGGGGGCTTGAGATCCTCGCCAAAGTCCGCGAGGCGACCGGGTTACCGGTCACGACCGACGTTCACGAACCGTCGCAAGCCGCCTCCGCTGCCAAGGTCTGCCGGATTTTGCAGATTCCGGCTTTTCTTGCCCGGCAGACGGACCTGGTTGAAGCCGTTGCGACAGAGACGGCAAAAAACGGCGGGATCATCAATGTCAAAAAGCCACAATTCATTGCACCGGAAGACATGGTTCACGTCGTCAAAAAATGCGAAGCGTCGGGCAATCCGAACGTTCTGCTGACCGAGCGGGGGACGATGTTCGGATACGGGCGACTGGTCAACGACTTCCGTTGCATTCCCGTCATGCAGTCGTTTGGTTCACCCGTCATCTTCGATGCGACGCACAGCGTTCAGTTGCCTGGTGGCAGTACAACAGGCGGACGTCGTGACATGGTTCCGTTCCTCTCGCGGGCGGCCGTCGCGTGCGGGTGCGATGGAGTCTTCTTTGAAACTCATCCCGATCCCGACAAGGCCCTCAGCGACGGCCCCAACATGGTCCCCTTGGCTGAGTTGCCGCAGCTGATCGATCAATTGACGCAACTCAGATCAATGATTCAGGGATTTCAGGAATCTCGTCAGAACTGAATGCACGATGTCGCAACTGAGCTGTTGAACGTCGAGCGTTGTTCATCGTAGACACCTCGCGGTGATTCACGTCCGGACAAACGCGAGCCTCCGTGATGATGCGGACAAAAAAAGACACCGCACGGAGCGAATTCCGGCGGGGCACGTTTGTATCTCTCACACAATCAGGAGTGAGACCAGTTTTGATCCGGTCTCGGCTCAGAAGGCTGAATTCATCAAAAGCACGTTTCCGCAGATCATGCGGAAACATTGCCAACGTCAACCTTTTTCGAGTGAACACGCCTCCGGCATCAGCATGCACATCAGCGTTTCGAGAATTGAGGACTGCGGCGAGCTTTCTTGAAACCGTATTTCTTGCGTTCGACCATTCGGCTATCGCGGGTCAGGAACCCGCTTTCGCTGAGCAGTGCATGAAACGACGGATTCATTGCTTCCAGAGCACGGGCAACACCCATGACGATCGCACCCGTTTGGCCGGTCGTACCACCGCCAGAAACTCGCACCCACAGGTCGACTTGCCCGAGTTTTTCGGTCGCACGCAACGGTGCTTCGATCATCTGCAAATCGCGAATGTTGGGGAAATACTCTTCAAGCTTGCGTCCGTTAATCGACGTGGCACCGTTGCCAGCTTTCAGGCGAACACGAGCCACCGATGTCTTGCGACGACCGGTACCGATCGCAACACCATGGCGGTCGAGTTTTCCGTGAATCTTGACGACGCGCGGTTCAGGGGCCTCAACGACGGGTTCGGGTGTCCCCGTAAAGTTCAGTTCGGTGGAAACTGCGGGATCGGCGGCAATCGTTTCGTCCATCGGATCAATGCTCAACGGAAATAGAACGGGAAAAAGCGGAATCAACCCGCTTCAGGGGAATTCAATCAAACAATTATTTCGGCATCATATGCGCGGGAAACGGCTGTGGCTGTTGCGCCTGGTGCGTGTGGTTTGGCCCCACAAACAGCTTCAACTTCGCCAGCATGTGTGTCGCCAACGCGTTTTTGGGAAGCATTCGCTTGACGGCGAGGTGCAGGATTTCTGCAGGCTTCTTTTCCCAAAGGTCAATCGCCGGGATATGGCGTTGACCGCTGGGCCAACCCGTAAACCACATATAGCTTTTCTTCGACATCTTGGTCGTGTAGTGCGGATGAGCCTCGTGAGCCATCAAACTGCCGGAAAACCGGACTTTTTCGGCGTTAACAACGATGACATAATCACCGGTGTCGACGTGCGGCGTGTAATCGGGACGATGTTTCCCCATCAACACCGTGGCCAACCGTGTCGCAAGTCGTCCGACGGTCATCCCTTCGGCATCGAGAACAAACCACTTGGCCTGATGGTTCCCACCGGGACCGCGATCAGACGCCTTCAAAAATGTCGTGCCAGGAGCAATCACAACTTCAACCTTAACCGAGCGAGGCAACACCAAACGAAAACCGACCCAAATTTTGGGGAACGGCAAAGGTAACGAGTTTCCGCCATCCGATCAACTGTCGATTCCCAACTTTTGGTCGTCCGGCAAAGAAAAACGACGCCAACCAGGAATGACCATTCAAAGGCGTTTCTCGAAAAATACTGAAGAAAATCCGTTTTCCAGCCACCGATTCTGTCGAATAATCACGAATTGTACTGAACTGGGGCCTCTGCGCCTTGTGGTTCAATCTCTTCCAACCTTTGAAACAAGGTCGACTCACGCACGACTCGCCTCTCTCGATGATTTCCATTATCCCCAGAACTTCTGCAATCGTTCGTTTGATGCGACACCCAGCGGGAACTGTTTGCTGAAGGCGTGATCTTCGAGGTGTGCGATCTCGCGCAGTGCCTGATGGATGTGCTCCGGGCGAACGCGAATTCCTTTGTCTTTGTCTGTGGCCAAAGACTCCGGGTCGACAGGTACAAGGAACTGATGCTCGTCCGTGGCGCCGATGACGCGGTTTCCGGTGATGCCCGGGCCTATGAACATGACCGAGCCAATCGACCAATGGTCTTTTCCGTTTCCGTTATTGTAGTTCGGTGTGCGTCCCATTTCGCTCTGCATGATGACGATCAGCTTGTCACGGATCTTCAAGTCCTCGGCTTTGCGCAGGATGTAGTCAATTCCTGCGAGCAACTCGGGGATCAGTTTCATCTGATCCGGGTCATTGTTGTTATGGCTGTCGAATTGGCCGATGGAAAGATTGGCGGAGACGCAGACGCCCGCCTTAAATGAAGCCAGAGCAATATCCGCTTGCTGTGAAAGCCGCTCCTTGGCCAGTTCCTTCGGGATGAATGGGACCACTCGCTTCAATGCTTTGGAATTCACTTGTGCAGAATAGAGCGTGCTCTGACTACGCTCGACGCGCGGAAGCCGGGTTTCCGAGACTCGGGCTTCGAACTGCTGTTCCAGAGTTCGTTCGATCCGATCAACAACGAACGGATCATGATAGGGATGCAACGGCTGGCCACCGACGGAATCCGCCATGGCCAACAGGCCGAGCGACTGCAGATACGGGACACGCGACATCGGCACCAGATTGCCAGTCGCGGAATAGTTACCGAATGTCAGAAACGCCAAAGGCGCTTCGGTACCACGGCATGCGGCCACGAGCGCCGGAAACGTCGGATAAGACAGGCTGTCAAGCTTTCCGGTCGCCATGTATCGCGCGCCAGGCGTGTGATTGTTGACCGAAAAGTCGAGTCCGTTCAGCGTCAACAATTCCTTGCCGTACTTCTTGAAGAAGTCCTCGTTGCTCATCCCCTGCTGGACATGTTTCGCGATGGGGGCGAAACGATGTGCGCCTTCGGTCAGAATTTCGTCGTGTTGATAGAGCCGATTGATCCCTTCGACTCCTTTGGGGTCCATCATGTACGTCGTATCCCAACCACCGGACGCATTGAAGACCACGAAATACGGTCCGCCATAGCCCGCCGATTCGCCATCGGTTTCCTTCGCTTCGACAAGAGAAGACCAACGGATCGGCGCGGCAAAGCCCAGGCCGGCGAGGCTGCACAGTTTGAGAAAATCACGGCGAATCATCTTCGTCTCTATTCGTAAAGGAAGTCGTGTTGTCGCAGCAAATAGGTCACTACACCGCGCCACGCACGATTCGTGTAATGTGTGTCGACAGTTTGAAAATTATTCGCTCCTCCGCAAAACCAGTTTTCATTTCCGGAAAGTCCTTTCTGTTCTTCGGCATCAGCGACCAGACTGGCAAAGAGTTCAAACACACGATGGATTTCGCGATGATCAGCGGGGTAGGTTCGACCCAGAAGGCGCTGGCACAAATGAACAATTGCCTTTCGGATCTGTTGATCCGAGGCCTCGTCGCCAGGGCGGACAGCGGGTTCGATATTCGGGAACAAACGGCGTTCCGACGGTTCCAGCCGGAAGTCGCGGGCGACATGTTCGCAGGCCATGTCGTTGGCCATGATTCGCTGAATCGCTCCCATGGCTCCGCTGGGATCGGCGTTACGTTCTGTGACCGTCAGGGAGTCGATACCGCCATATAACATCTTCAAGTCATCGTCCAGCCGCGCCCAGGATTGGCCGAAGATCGCCTGCAGTTTCCGATTGAGTTGCTCGGGGGCGATCAGCCGTACGATGCCGACATCGTCAAGTTCCATGCGGCGCTGCGGGTGGGCTGTCGCAGCAGACAACCCGTCAGCTCGATAGAAATCGCTCATCGCAATCAGTTTGATCGCCACCTTCAGATTGAACTTCGAAGCCACAAATCTCGCGGCGACCTCTTCGATCATTTGCCGCTGGGCTTTATAGGCCCGACGTCGCGAGGAAAACAGCGGGTCGTCGATGTCTTCGGGCGGCTGAAGAACCTTTCGACCCATCAAGATGTAATAGACATGCTCGGTCATCGCGACCGGGAATCGAGGGTCTTTCGCCGCTCGTTCCCCCAGCCACTGCGGTGCTCGCCATCGTTCCTCCGGGGGCATGCTCTCACCCTCAAACCCCGACTGGAACATGTCGGCATACCAACCCTCCTTGCGAGGTCCGAGGTGTCCCTCCATATTGAAATCCTGAAACAATCCCGCGACAGGGTCGATCGTCTTATGGCAGACGACGCAGTCAGCCGCTTCCATTGTGGGGACTTTGTACCTGGCAGAAACCGCAGCGGCATCTGTGACGCGCGGAGCCAACTGCATAATGTCGATGCCCAGAAAATGCTGGTAGAACATGCGAGCTCGCAACCGATTGCGGTTCGTCTCGGTCGTGGGATAACGACGCAGATAATGAAACATGCCCAGATAACCCGCGTGCGGATACATCCCTGTCGTCGATTCCTGAGTCTGTCCGACTCGATTCCTGAGCGCCTTCAACCGGGCAGGGATGAATTCAAACGGATCTTCCGGATTCTTGAACTGGTCTTTGATCTCCTCAAAGATGCCGTAGCCGCGTGCTCCGTACGGGGAGACCATGATGTAATCCGCCGTCAACAATTCCGTGAAAGGCCGGTTGTTGCGGACGATATAAGTAATCAACTCCTGAGGTTCGCGCAACAGTGCGAGTCGATAGACATCGGCCAGTTTCCATTTGAATGGATCACGCTCCTTCTCGGGCAGATGGCTGACATCCCAGTCGCTCGGCCAGTTACGAGTTTTCTCGAAGTGATCATAAGAGAGCAGCGTTTCCGCGTTGTCCTCGATGCCAATCGTCAGAAAAATGTCATTGAAGCCTTCTTTCAAACGAACGTAGAACGCATCTTCTTCGAGCAGCCGGTCTATGATCCTTTCGATTTCCGGCGCACCATGTTGTTCGACGGCGGCCAGTTCTTCCGGTGAAGGCAGTCGGCCAGCCAGAGAGAGCGTCATGCGCCGGACGTGCCGTTGCGGAGTAAGCATCGCCACGCCGTCGAAGAATGGAGGAGCTTCATAGTCATCTGCAACCTCGGCGGCTGTCGATTTCGCGCGGTCCTCGTTCACGTGGCGAACATAACGATCCAGAAGACGGTAACCGCTGGAATCGACGGGCAGGACTTGTCCGCCACCGTGATCCAGCCCACCTGTCGCCTTGAGGAGCAACCGCGATTGATCGCCTTCCCTGGCCTTCGACAGGCGATAGAATTCCTGGCAATTCTGTTCCGTCGCCTTGTCGTCGAGTGAGCCGCTTGATTTCGCCAGAATAAATTTGCTGTCCGCTGCATCGCCCTTCACTTGATGGCACTTCAGGCACATTCGCTCGCCAACTTTGGCCCATACTTCCTCCTCAAAAAATCGATCTTGCCCAACGCAACCGGAGGCGCTCGGTGGCGGCGAAGTGGGAGCAGTTTTTTTCGGTGAATCCTTGTCCGCAACCTCCGTTTCGCCCAGGGATGCGGGTGGTGAATAATTCAAGCACACGAGCCCGCCAGCCACCAGCGCCGCCATGGCGATCCAACTGAACGCAACAGTTGAAGTTTTCGCCGTGAACGGTTTTTTTCGCATCATCGGATTCGGCCTTCATTCGTATCGTTGCCGTTCGTACCTTGTGGGTTCATCAAGCAGTCCTGCGAGCTCAACCACATGCGTTGTATGTTACTCGGATCAACGACATCGGCAATCCAATTTCGCCGAATAAATTTCCGCCTTGTCATCACAGATCCTGGGCGGCACCTCAATTCCGTCGGAAACTGCGGACCCGACAGGTGTGTTCTGTCCACAGGCCTTCCTGCAATTGACCTGCGCGGTGCAACATGGAAGAAGCGCTTTCCAAACTTGCCGACCAACTCGCGCCAGGAATGGCGAGCGAGTTTCAGTCGCTGAAGAATCGGTTCGACTAACTTCGGAATCGAGCCTTTCGGGCAGATTTTGAATTTGTCGGGATTTTGCTGACAGGAACCAATTGCTTGCGCTTCTGGCTCTCCACCCGCGTCGGTGGAGAGCGTCAAACGTGTTTGCACTGCCCTGCTTTACTTTTGGAAGTGAGAATACCTGCATCCCGATTGTGTCAGCGAAATCCCGATAAATCTGGAATCCGCCCGAGCCTTTCTCCCCT
>JANXOO010001487.1 GCA_025353525.1 Schlesneria sp.
TCGTCAACAAACAATATCCGACAAGTCGCATCCGTAATCGCTCGTTGGACTCTCGCATCAGATTGACGAACGCCAAATAGCCGTCAGCTTTATGAAACACATCCGCTCTACCGTTGCCCTGATTGAGGACGTGATAGACATAGTTGCCCTGCGATGCGCGGGATGTTCGTGGCATCCAAGCAGCATAATCACTCGTTATTGCATTGTAAAATAGAATGTCCCCTTTGTTTTTCGGTTTTTGCGAAGCGGAGTTGAGTTTTGTGACGAACTCCGCTGCACTTTGGCAACCTGGTCGAATGTTCGAGGAAGTCTCCACGAGCAATTTGTCCGTGGAACGCGGGAGTCCGGCGTCAACGACTTCGCCCCCTTCCGCCCCTGCATTGGGACCGATGTCGATGTTAGGGAGCGCAAAAGCGTCGCCTGTCAGTGGGGCCAGGGTTGGTCGGTGGCCCGTCAGTTCTGTAACATTCTCAATGATCTCAATATCGCGTGTGGAGGATGTCATGATGAAGATTCGCGTATGGTTTCTGACCGTTTCCGGAATTGTTCTGCTCGCACATGTCGGGTTGCCGCTACGCGCGGCCGAACCTGCTTCGAACGGCCTTTTCGCGAGAAAGAATCTCGTCGCATGGTGCATTGTGCCGTTTGATTCAAAGAAACGTGGACCCGAAGAACGGGCTGCGATGCTCGAGCGATTGGGTTTCTCGAAATTCGCTTACGACTATCGTGCTGAACACGTTCCGACGTTTGATGCCGAAATCGACGCACTCGCGCGACACAAAATCGAACTGACGGCCTGGTGGTTCCCGACCTCATTGAATGACGAGGCAAAACAGACGCTGGAGGTCTTCAAACGACACAACGTGACTCCGCAACTTTGGGTGACCGGCGGCGGCCAGCCGACAAAATCGGAATCGGAACAACGACAACGAGTACTCGACGAAGCGGCGCGGATTCGACCGATCGCAGAAGCGGCGGAAAAAGTTGGCTGCAAGGTGGCGCTTTATAACCACGGGGGCTGGTTCGGCGAACCGGAAAACCAGATTGCGATCATCCGCGAATTGAAACTGACGAATGTCGGCATTGTCTACAACCAGCACCACGGACACGATCACATCGACCGATTCGCGGAATTGCTGCAATTGATGAAGCCTTACCTTTATACCCTGAACCTGAATGGTATGTTCAGGGATGGCGAACGGCGAGGCCAGAAGATCGTACAACTCGGTGCA
>JANXOO010001503.1 GCA_025353525.1 Schlesneria sp.
GGCAGCATCGGTGATCCTCCTTTGCTGGGTGAACTGCACGACCTTCGTTATTGCGATCTGGACATCGTTCGACGAGTCGTTGATGCGAATCGGGATGTCATCGCAGGGATCAAGATCCGCTGTACTGCAAACCTGGCCGAAGGAGGACGAAACGAAGCGGCCGGACTGGAACTAGCCCGCAAGGCTGCCGATTTGACGGGACTTCCGCTGGTCGTTCACAGTCCGAATTCCTCGTTGTCCATCGATCATGTTCTCGATCATCTGCGGCCCGGTGACGTGTTAACGCATTGCTGTCACGGCAAGGATTGCGGGTTGGTCGATGAACGCTTGTTGGTCGCACCATCGATCCGCAGGAAACTGGAAACAGGAATCCTGCTCGATGTCGGACACGGATTTTCGAGTTTTGACTTTCGTGTTGCCAGAAGCCTGATCGAACAAGGGCTGCTACCAGATTTCATCAGCAGTGACATTCACCACTACAATCTTCACGGCCCGGTCTTCGATCTCGTGACGACGATGGACAAATTCCTGCATCTCGGCCTGTCGCTGCCGGAGGTTGTCCGCCGCACAACTCTGACACCCGCGACATTTCTTGGACTTGAACGCGAAATCGGGACGCTGCAACCCGGTTCCACGGCCGATATCACGATCCTTGAACTGCAGACTGGCGATTTTCCGCTTGTCGATTCCGAAGGCCGGGTAGAGATTGCCCACCAGCACCTGGAACCGATCCATGTCATTCGGTCGGGTCAGCACGTCGTCTGAAGTGATGTGTTCCTCGGGGATTCCACTCAAATTATTCGCCCAGACGGTTGCTTCGCGTCGCTCGGAAAAAATGCCCCGTGATTTTCGGCGGGATGCTTCAGGTCTCAAAGACTCAAATCGAAGGTGGCGAGTTCGTCGCCACCTTCGACTGATTATGCCGACTTTTGTTTGTTCGCGTACCAACGTCAGTCGAGTTGAATCCCGAAGATCTTTCGCGTTTCTCGCGTATATCCCTCGGGGACTTCGGTACTGAACAACGACGGGGGAAGTTCTTCATCGAAAACGAATCCGCTGTAAATCCATTCCGACGATCCCATGCGTTTGTCCGTGCTGTGATGGCTGACTTCGATGCGCACCGGGAGTTTCGTTTTCGGGTCAACCCAATACGTTCGTTCAAAGGTCTGAGTCCCCATTTTTGTCCCGGTCGTCGTTTCCGAATAGAATCCGATCACCTGCTTTCCTTCGATCGTCCGTGCAGGAAGCCGGGTGATCGCATTGGAGGGGATTTCGCGAATGCTGGCGTAAAGATCGACTTCCGGTGTCGGTGAAATCTGCGATTCGGTCTTCTTGTCCGAATCAAACGCCAGTGTAACCTGCGTATCAAATTCCAGAAACTGTTTCTCTTTGGGCCGTAATTCAATGTGTTTGCCGGTTCTGGAATCGCTGATACTGATTGACTCGATTTCTCCCATCGCATTCAGCGTTTCTGACCGTTGCAGGTAACGGCCCAGGACGCGAACAATCCGGGGTTGATGTGCGTTATTTGCCGTTCTGAACGTCCTGCCAGATTCGACTTTTCTTTCACCGCGTTCGATCCGCTGCATCTCTTCGATGTCATCGGCCGCTTCTTCGACCAGTCGTGTATATACGTAACGCACGCTACGCAGTTTATCGACTTGCTGTTTGACATCGGCAAACGCAAGTGTCGCCGAATGATCGATCATCCCGATCCATGCAACAACTGCAACAACGGCGGCACCGATCACCACAACGCGACCATATCTCTTGACTCGAAACATCAACGTGCTCCTTAAACATTGCGGGACATCTACATCATTTGACAGGGATTGAAGACGAGCCGCCGTGACGCCCAGCAATTCAAACGGCGGACCATCGGGAACAGGAACATTGCGAAGCGACTGCATCGCTTCCTCGACAAATTGTGACTGATCGGAATCCGTCATTTTCAAACCTCGGTTCGTTGTTGATTGAGCGGTGCGAATGTGGCTAATTCGTGCCGAAGTGATGTCTTTGCGCGATGCAGCAATACTCCGACGTGATTGACCGGGATCCGCAGTGCGTCGGCAATCTGTTCGTAACTGAAATTCTCGATAAACCGCAGGCAGCAAACTTCCGCCTGATCGTGGGGCATTTCAGCCAGTGCGTCACGCAATCGCCGGACGAGCTCGTTCTCTTCCGCAGTCGCAGCAGGTGAAATATGTTGGCAGGCAGGTTCACCGGTCCCTTCGGTCACCAACGACACGACCTTCGTTCGCAATCTCTTCCTCAGAAAATCGAGCGACCTGGCGGTTGCCAGTCGCGTCAAGAACCCGGGCCAATTGATCACTGGTTGCTTGCGGGAGTACTCCCATGCCGCTACGAACGTTTCCTGAAAACAATCGGATGCATCGGCATCGTCAGTGACAAGTCTGCGAATCGTCTTCCAGACGATCCCGCCATGCTGATTCAGAATCTCCGGCCAATCCATCTTCGTACTCTTTTCGATCTGTCGTGATGTTCGTGTTCCAATAGTCGCACGCGGCGATGTTTTTCTTACAGCATTCTGCAGAAAAAAATACGAGACATCGTCTTTGGATGTCCGGTTCTCCGACGGAAATGAGCGATTGAAGAAATGCGAGTGATTGGGCCGTTGGCCAGAAGAGGAATTTGTTTTTGCCGGGTACCAGGGCCGATGGCAACTGGCTATTGGAGTGGATGGTCCCTTTCGGCCGGAATGCGAAATGCGAAATTCACCATTCGCCGCTCGCCACCGGCGATTCACCGGTTTTCTGATATCCCGTTTGCGTTGCTCGAAGCACCGTTCACGTTCCGCGAAACACAGGCATTTTCAGAGTCGGCCCGATTGAATGCGCCTTTGCGGGCGACGACGGTCAATCGCCCGCCCTGACGCAAGCCGCTTAGCGCGATTGCGAATGGAGCCAGTGCGATTTGCCCCCAAAGTGTCGGGTGGTCGGTCCATTCGATCAGGCGCTGGGCCAGTCGATTTTTCGGAAACCACGATGCAACGACAATCCCGAAACTGCGTACTACGGTCAGCAGATTGCGTTGATGGATAATCTTGACATGCTCATAACCGCATTCTTGCAGCAGTGACGTCAGCCGCCGGGGTGTGTAGTGGTGAAGATGCCGGGGGAGTTCGTATGCGAACCATTTTTTTCCGAAGAATTTCGGTTCCCAACATCCCGCATTCGGAACGCTGAAGGCCAGAAATCCTTCTGGCCGAAGTCGCTGCTTTAATTCCAGCAATGTCTCGCGTGGATTCAACAAGTGTTCCATCACCATCCACGCGAACACGGCATCAAACGATTCGCGCGGTAAATCTGCTGATTCCAGCGTCCCCGCGTGGACTTTCAGCCCGCGTTTTTCGGCCTCTGCGGCAGCCGACGCAACTGGTTCCACACCATGCACGTCATAACCAAGGTCGCGCAGCTTGAGCAAAAAAGTACCGGTCGCGCAGCCCAATTCCAGAATTCGCGAACCTGGTGGCAGCCCCTTTGGAATGTCGTTTGAGAAATCATTTGTCAACCAGTAGTACAGACTGCGGAGTCCTGGAATTCTTCTCGCTGCCGGTGAAAGGTACCACGGTGCAGACGCGGTCGAGTTCGTGCCGGTTGGTGCTGCGGCGATTGAAACCGGTGTTGCGGAGGTTGGCTGGATCGTCTCGACACTGTGCGGGCCATAATCCGATGGATAACAATTGAGAACGGTGTCGGCTGTGGGACGTGGATTTGTGTAAAGGTGATGGCATTCGAGGCATCGGACGATTTGAAACTCGCCCGGCACTCCATACGACATATCGGTCGATCGAAGATAGCTCACCCAACGTGGTGATTCACACAACGGGCACGGGATTTCTTCAAGATCGATGCTGTTTGTCGGACGATCGTTCGTGATCGATGCAGACTTATTCGATTTCGGAACTAACTCGTTCAACCTCAGACCTCGTTATTTAATTTCACGTACCAGAAGTCCCAATCCAACCCGGAAAAAAGGATACCAAATCCCTGTAGAATCAGCCTCCAGATTCGGTGAAATGGATCTGAAGGTGCCAGTTTTTCAAATCCTGGCGCGAGCATGACTTTCTCCCATTTTGAATCGGTCAACCGACAGCCAACGCAACCTGGTATGTTTCAGT
>JANXOO010001514.1 GCA_025353525.1 Schlesneria sp.
TCCCCGTCACCGGGTCGTTCCACCGAAGTCCGGCAGCGGCACCGGGCGAATGGAATTGACTCATCTGATAAAAGACCTCGGCATCGTCGGTCAACGTCTGAAACCCGTGAGCAAAGTGTTCGGGAACGTAGAGCATCCGCCGATTGGAGGCCGAGAGTTCAATTTCGAACCATTTCAGGTACGTTGGCGAATCAGGCCTGAGATCGACGATGACATCGAAAATCGAGCCGGTGGTGCAGCGGACGAGTTTCGTTTCGGCGTGAGGTGGACGCTGAAAGTGCATGCCGCGCAACGTGCCACGTCGCCGATTGAAAGAAATGTTGCACTGCACCAGATCGGGGTTGAATCCGTGCTGTGTGAATTCCTTTTGGCACCAGCTGCGCGCAAAGAAACCTCGCTCGTCCTCAAGCATCACAGGCTCGATGACGAATGCTCCTTTGAGTGGTGTTTGCTGAATGTTCATGGCAACTGTGTTGTTTCCCGGTCAGGTTCCGACGGTCGTGTTGCAGTCTGTTGAATGGCGGTGATCGTTCGTCGGGATATCGGTTCGATGCGATGGCGAATCCCGGAGTGACTTCCTGCGGTAGTCGCTGGCAATTTGCATTTCACGCAACTCGAACTTCTGGAATCGGAATGATGAATTTTCCTCCGCGTTGACGGTATTGAGACTGTTGCTTCAGAACTTCGTCAGCAAAGTTCCATGTCAGCAACAGGCAGTAGTCCGGTTGATCGGTCACCAGCCTTTCGGGGTCGCAGATTTTGAGTCGCGTTCCGGGCGTGTAAAAGCCCTGTTTGACAGTACTGCGGTCGACAACAAAGTCAATGTGCTCAGCACCGATTCCGAAATAGTTCAGCAGCGTACTTCCTTTGGCCGACGCACCGTAGACGGCAATACGCTTGCCCTGGGCCTTGAGTGAATCGAGCAGTCCGACCAGGTCACTGCGCAGCGATTCGACGCGTGCTCCAAACGATGCATACGACGCGGCGTCGCGCACCCATCCGGATTCGTCTTCCAGCAGTTGAATGACCGAAGGCTGGACGGGTGCCGAATCGGTCGGGACGGCAAAAATGCGGAGCGACCCGCCGTGAATCGGCAGCCTTTCGACATCGACGATTGTCAGACCGTGATTAAGGAACAGTCGCGAGAGTGCGGTCAGTGAGAAATAGCAGAGGTGTTCGTGGTAGATCGTATCGAATTCGACGTGATCCAGCAGGTCTTTCAAATACGGAGCCTCAACGACGACAACTCCGTCAGGCTTGAGCATATTCGCAAACCCCGCGACGACTCCGTTCAGATCAGCCACGTGAGCGAGTACATTGTTCGCGTGAATGATGTCTGCCCGGTGACCAGCTGCGGCGAGTTGTTCGGCAATCTCCTTGCCAAAAAACTCGCTGATCGTGCGGACGCCCCGTTCGGATTCTGCGACACGCGCAATATTTTGTGCCGGCTCGATCCCCAGGACGGGGATTCCGGCTTTGTGATACCACTGCAACAGGTAACCATCGTTACTCGCGATTTCCACGACGAGGCTTTGAGGACCTAATTGTCGCGATTCTCGCATGCGATCGGCGATGGTTCGTGCATGAGCCACCATCGTGTCGGAAAACGATGAGAAATACGAATACTCGCGAAACAGGACTTCGGGAGGAACGGTTTCGGTGATCTGAGCCAACGAGCAATCGGGACACCAGGCCAGTTCGAGTGGCCATGTCGATTCTGTGTACGCGAGTTGTTCTTCTCGCAAAAGTGCATTGGCGAGCGGCGTTTGCCCCAGCGACAGGATCGGGTTCAAGCCGACCTGGCCACAAATCCGGCAGGCCACATCGTTGTGGCCGGGATGACCGACGGCTGAAGATAATTCGTGTACCATGCGATAGTCCTGCGGAGGCCTTCCTCCAGGGTGAACAGCGGCTGCCAATTCAGGAGTTGTCTGGCTTTTTGAGCGCTCAGATATTGATGAGGAATCTCGTGACTTGCTTCGCCGAGGATCTGGGGTTCGAGCGCCGAACCCATGATTTTCAAAACGTGTTCGACAATCTGAGTCACCGAAAGCTGAATTTCGGTCGAGAGATTGAAGGCTGATCCGGCGAGTTCCGGGCGACGGGCGATTTGTTCGGCCAAAAACATGTACGCGGCCGCTCCATCTTCGACGTAGAAGTAATCGCGAACGAACGTCCCGTCGGAACGGATCAGTGGCTGCTGGTTTCGATGAACTGATCGAATGGTACCAGGGATGATCCGGTTCCAGTTCAGATCACCACCTCCGTAAAAATTTCCACAGCGAGTAATCACCACAGGTGAGCCGTAGGTCACGGCATACGTCTGAGCGATCAAATCGCTGCATGATTTGCTGACATCGTATGGATGGTTGCCCGCCAGCGGCGTTTCTTCGGTGTAGGGTAACGTCTTCGCTTCGCCGTAGGCTTTGTCTGATGACGCCACCACGATCTGGCCGACTTTTGGCGAGCGGCGACAGGCTTCCAGCAATTTCCAGGTCCCGCCGATATTCGCTTCAAAGGTCGAAACGGGATTGCGATTGGCGATCCCGACGATCGTCTGTGCGGCCAGGTGCATGACCGTCGAGATTTCAAATTCGCCCAGTGCCCGTTCGAGCAGCGCCTGATCGCAAAGGTCGCCCGTGACGACGGTCACCCTGTCGATCATTCGGCTTTGGACGAGTTCGGATTGAGGCGTCCAGTCGCGGATCAGGCACACGACATCGGCCTCGGCGTCGAGTAAACGACGAACCAGCCACCCGCCGACCAAACCGGTCGCACCGGTGACGAAGACGCGACGATCGCGCCAAAACGTTCTGTCAAAAGTTCCACTTCCCTGCATGATTACCGCTTCTGAAGTTGAGGATCGAGTCTTCGCTGGAGTCCGGGCTTTATGTTGGAGTTCAGGCTTTAACCTGTCTTTTTTGGATTCCGAATCCGGACGCCTTACGCTGCTTTGGCTCTCATTTTGATTGTCGGTACGGACACGGCGCGGTCCCATGTCCGCCAGGGTGCCTCGCCATTCTGCCAAAGGTGCTCGAGATAATGTTTGTCTCGCAGTGTATCCATGCACTGCCAGAACCCGTCGTGTTCGAATGCAGCCAACTGCCCATCGGCCGCCACGCGACTGAGGGCATCTGCTTCCAGGCTTTCCATGTCGCTGCCGAGGTAGTCGAAGATGCCCGGTTCAAAGACCAGAAAACCACCGTTGATCCAGCCTTCGCCTTTGACAGACTTTTCCGTGAAGCAACTGACGATTCCGTCTTCGATCGTCAATCCGCCGAATCGCGCCGGTGGCCGAACGGCAGTCACAGTGGCAATTTTTCCCTGCTTGCGATGAAAGGCCAGCAGTTCGGTGATATCGACATTGCTGACACCGTCGCCGTACGTCAGCATGAAAGTTCCGTCTGTCAGCCACCGCCGCAGCCGCAGCAAGCGACCCCCGGTCAACGTATTCAGACCGGTATCGATCAGATTGACGTTCCATCGATCAATTTCGACTTCGGTCCGTTTGATCGAACCCTTGTTGAAATCGATCGACAGATTCCCGGCGAGATTGTACCGGTCAAGAAAATAGTCTTTGATAAAATCGCCCATATAGCCGAGGGCGAGATAGAAATCGTCGCACCGATGGTGCGCGAAGTGTTTCATGATGTGCCACAAGACCGGTTTGCCACCAATCTCGACCATCGGTTTCGGGCGCGTCGTCGTTTCTTCCTGAAGACGAGTCCCCAGCCCCCCGGCCAGAATGACCACTCGCATTTTATGCCCCGTACAAATCCTTTTGGGAGCAGAACGGATTCATTCGTGAATCCGCACACCTTCAACCTTGCCGTCTCATCAGTATCGACAATGCCGCCGAAGCTAAAGGTTTCTGGAATGTAGGAACGCACCCTGCGGATGTCAAGATCAGCCGCCATCGTGTCCACTCTGCCGATCGATCCGGTATCACGAAGCGATTGGCAACGATGAGCATAGAAAAGAAACCGCGATGCCCGGTGAAGAGCATCGCGGCTTCAGGTTGTTCGGCGGGACATCGGGATTGCGACGGTGGAGTCGCAGGCGAATAGGGCGGGATCCAGTAGTGTCTAGCACTCACTGTTGAATCGATCCGAGCCCTCGCAAAAGGTTTGGCACCTCCGACGGAATCGTATGATGTCTGCCGAACGGGCGGGGTTATAGAAGCGACTCGAATCGCGATCAAGCCCGGGATTTCAACATTATGGAAAATTACAAATCGTGGCACACCGGTTCTGAATTGGGGCGCTATGTATTTGCAACCGCAGCTTCGTGTTCCGGAAGTCGGCTGGCGTAGCCATAGCGATCGAATGATGGCTTCCATCGGTTGTAGACCATCCGCATCAGATCCTCGTCCATTTTGAACGAATTCTTGCGGTAACGCGTCAATTCAGGGAGTTTTTCCTGAATGGCTGGCTCGAGTCCTTCCCACCCCGTGAGATTCAAACCCTGATAGACGCGATGCATTTCGCCGAGCGGATCGACTTCGAGATCTTCGAACCGGATTTCGTGCAGATTCCCCTGCGGAATCAGGCTTCGTGTTCTTTCGTAGGTTTCGATGCAGTGCGAATACATCGTCATTGCATCGTCCTGCATTTTTTCGTCCATCACAATTTTTGCCAGGCCGTTCTCTGCGAACAGAGTGCGACGCAGGTGCAAGCTGGAACTGAAGACGGCGTAGGGGTCGCGATAGATGTAAATGAATTTTGCATTCGGAAACATGTCGAGCAACACCGGAATGCGATACGTGTGCGTCGGCGACTTGAAAACGATCGGCTTGTTGTTTTTGATCGTCAGCTTTTTCAGGAAATACAGGAACGACTCTTTCCAGCGATTCAGTTCATCGGGCGGCAGGCCGGTCAATTCAAAATACCGTTCGTACCTCGACGGATCAGTGGGGTGTGCCAGCATCAGGTAAGGGGACATCCCGGTCAGAAGCAGCAGAGCGACTTCGTCTTCCTGAGGCATATGAAAACCCGTTTCGACGTTGTCCATCGGACGGGTTTTAGGAATCATCCAGCTCGTCAGCGATGTTGCAAGGCGTTCGGTCAGCAGGAAATTTCCCGGAAACAATACTTCGTACAGATTCGAAAATCCGAACTGCTTGTCCATAGTAATCAGGTTGTGCAACAGGGTTGTTCCGCTGCGCCAATGTCCGAGAATGAAGACCGGTGCGTGTTCGACGGTCTGTCGCGCGATCTTGCGACCATAGATCGCCGATTCGCAGTGGTTACTGAAGGAATTGACCACGCTGAATGCGGTCACGGACGCGATCTTGTGCAGGCGGCTCCAGTGCATCGGCGGTCGCGATGCCAACAGCTTCATCCAGTTTCCAAACGACGACCCGTGCCAAATACTGAAAAATCCCTGCGGATCGAATTTGGCACCTCCTGCGCCGATTTTGCCAAGCGCGAGGGGTGTTGACGGCGATTTTGTCGGCGATGACACTCGACAACGTTCCATTTTAAATTCGGTAGGGGTTGGGCTATCCCGGTAAGTTAGCACGGCATCTCCACGTACGCGAGCCTCGACGGTTCCTGCTTTTCGTCCCCGCGCAATGGCAATCTGCAGTTAAAGGCTTGCAACCCCTACGCCCCACCCCGATCACGGATCGCGGCACTTTCCCGCGACCTGTCAGAACCTTCAGCATTTCAGGGCGGACGACTTTTTCAAGTTGACTTCTTCCTATCCTCGATACAGTCGTTGTTCCTTTCAGTCAGCAAATTCTG
>JANXOO010001516.1 GCA_025353525.1 Schlesneria sp.
TTGTCGAGTTGCTTGCGGACCTGATCGAGGACTTTGTCATCGCCTGCGACCACGAATGTAATACGTGAAAACTCAGGACGCTCGGTTTCACCGACCGCGAGGCTTTCGATATTAAATGCGCGCGAGGCGAGCATCCCGGAAATGTGGGCCAGAACACCCGGCTGGTTCATCACCATCGCGGAGAGAACGTGCTTCATCGATCAATGACTTTCCAAAGGGCGTCAGCAGCAAGCCGAAACGCTCTCGAATTTTTCGAGGCGGTCGCCTCATCAATTCGCCTTGTCGGCGAATTTCCTGTTCAGGGGCATCGGATAATTGTCTCTGCAATCACGGGAAACCCGTTTTCCCGGCGCAGAAGGCTGACCATCGTAAGCGTCTGTCATCAAGGAAACAAGTTCCGGCGACAGGTTCGCGGTGCATTCGCGTTTTTTATGTCGATGGTAACGGTTTGGTCCGATCGCCCAAAGTTTGACGCCATTTTATCAATTCAGGAACATTTACCACTGAATCGGATGAATGATGCCTGCTGCAAGCAGACCTCCGAAGGTCATGACAGCCAACGCGATCGCTCGCAGAGCCCAAGCGGCCCGATTCGGACCAAACCAGCGAACAAGTCTCTGCCCTTTGACCGTTTTCTCCAGAAACAATCGTTCCTGAACGAGCAACAGAGCGGACAGCACCACCGTCACACTGCCAACCACAACCTCTTGTCGAAACACGGTTTATGAACTTTCCAATTTGCAGATTCGACCGGGATTGAGGTCGGTTCAAATTGCCTCGCGAGGATTCGAACCTCGATCAAGTGATCCAGAGTCTGTAAAATCACTCCCTGTGGTGATTGATGGAAATTGATCGGCCTTGTTTTTATCGAATGTATTGCGATTCATCTGCTTGATGGAGCTACCTCCAATTTTATGGAAGTTGATTATCAAAGTAGCACCGGGGTAGCACCGGTTGTGGTGCTACCGGAAAACCGCGTCACTTAGGCGAGGTGGAAATCAAAAGCAATGGCCGAAAAACTCAATTTCACGATGGCGTCTCTTTCAAAATGGGGGTCGCCGACAACGAGTCGGTGATGGGTGTACGATACAAAATCGCCTGGGCCCGCGATACGGGTTACGCCGAATGGATCAAAAACTTTTTACGGTTACAAAAAAGTGAACGGCAGGCCGGAGCGGATTCGGATCGGTGGCTTCCCTGAAATCAAGGTCGACCGGACGCGAGATCAATCGGCAAAACTGGTTGCTGACATTTCGAGCGGAATTAACCCGGCGGAAGCCAAGCGGAAGCAACGCGGCGAATTGACGCTCGGTAAGGCAATCCCGGAAAAATAGTCTCCCCTCGTTTGTCGTTTTGGGTCAGCTTCGACTCTCGAGTCGTGGATGAACCTGAAAGTCTCAAGGAGGAGACGATGAACGGGAAATTGGCGGATTCAATCATTTCGACACTCAAAGATGCTGCTGGCAAGCTGGTTGGGCCGAAGAGGCGAGCGTTTCAGGCGCAGGTCGCTTTGGATTATTTGGAGGATTGTCCCCGGCGTTCAGAGCGAGTGTTTGGGTGGGGACGCCACACGGTCGAACCGGGATTGAACGAACTTCGGACGGGTATCGTTTGTCTGGGCAACTTCTCTGCTCGCGGCAATAAGAAGACGGAAGAGAAGTTCCCCGAACTTGAACAGGAAATCCGGGAACTGGCAGAACCGCGGAGCCAGCAGGATCCCAGGTTTCAATCTCCTTCTTGTATACGCGCATGACGGCCATCGCGATGCGACAAGCGTTGATTGGAAAGAAGGGCTGGACCGACGAAGAATTGCCGCATGTCAATACGATTGGAGAGATCCTCAATCGTCTCGGGTTCAAGCTGCGACGAGTCCAGAAGTCGAAGCCGCTCAAGAAGGTGCCA
>JANXOO010001533.1 GCA_025353525.1 Schlesneria sp.
TGAAAACGCTCGTGTGTTATGGTAGTCGAGGTATCTTGCGTCGACCGCAACTAATACCCGCTCGATGCCCGTGTATGCCGTACCGATCGAAGCAATCATTGGCGCATCGACGGCAAGCGAAATATTACGAGGCGCTCCGACCTGATCCCTTGCGTTGTAATTGAAATTCTGAAACCACTGCGGGCTTTTGATGGATGCACCGAATTGCCAGTCGGAATCAGTGACGTAGTAGACGCCCGCCTGAAAACCCGCTCCCCAGGTGTATGAGCCGTGCGTGAGTGCGGGGTACGTCGTAAAGCCGTTGCCCGAGGCGTTGTCCGGTGCTGCGAAAATACCGGGATCCGCCGAAAGTCCCGCCAGGTCAACGATTGGTGAAAACCCGATCGAGAATTTTTCGGTAATCTGAAATGATATCGTCGGCACAATTTGCACCAGTTGATACTGAGTCGAAATCGGCCCCAATCCAATTCCATTCGGTGGCGGAGCTGTCAAGATCGGGTTAGTCGTGCTTCCCGGGAAGTTCGTGCTGAATCCACCGACCGAAAGTACTCCCAATCCGTACGTCGCCGCGGAATTCTCCGGACGGAAAACGAGACCGAATTCAGGCAAAGGAAATACCGCCGCGCTGCTTTGCGATGAACCCGAAAGATTGGCCGAAGGAAAACCGGGCCCCAGTGCGCCAGCATTCACAGAGGACGCGAGACTTGAACGAGGGAACAACAATTCCAGTCCGAAATCTGTCGAATTGGGAAGTGCGGTAATTGTTGCCGGATTCCATTGAAGCGCGCCAAGAGTATCGATTGGAGCGGCAGTCGCCGCTCCTCCCATCGAGCGATTGATTGGACCGACGCCAGTCATCATCGCGCCGAACTGGCCGAAGACAAAGCAATTGCCATAAACCAGGAACGCGAGGACAAGAACAAACCGACGACAAATCATCATCTGCGTCCATTCTTCAAATGAGTAAAAAGTGCTCTGTTTGGGAAGTATCGACGGCTTTTCCTATGCCGGTTACCGTTCTTTTCTGATTGTTTTGGTTATTCCGGACGCATATTCGATTTCCGCGTTATTTTCGATACAACCGGAAATTCTTTCCAACTCGACGCCAGCGACGGGGCGAGCAGTATCGATGACAGCATTCAACGATTCGACGGAAACGCGGAAGTTCAACGGGGACCAAACGGGGACACGGAACTTTTGACTCCGCCGATGCGGTATTTGTCTACCTGCCGTTTAGGTATTAAGTCCTGGCAAGCGACTCGAATGGAAACGCCCTGACGGTCAGTCTGAAGGGGGCTCCGTCCGGGATAACAATTCCCGGTTCCAGACTTCTCGCCTGGACGCCGCTAACCGATACGGCTGCGAATCCTCCCTATGTCTTCAATACATATTGGAGAACGACGATGGCGGACTGACGGCGACACACAAAGTGACGCCACTGGTGAACTTGGCCGCTGTGGCTGGGACCGATCTTGAAATCGGCACCAGTTTCGATCGTTTGAGCGGCACCAGAATCGCGATTGGATCTCTCCGCAATTCGACCAGGCGTACAGTATCCTGCTCGGCTCGCGGCGTGTTCAAAGCGCGGAGTGCGTGAGGCGGTCGTTGATGTGGGGTGACGTGGTTCGTTTGATTGCCGTTGGGAGAATCCCGGGGTTCCGGGAATTCAGGCGACTGAGGCGTTCGTGTGGTCTCGGACCACCGCCGAATCGAAGTCCGGGTTGACCGAGGGCCTCGACAG
>JANXOO010001543.1 GCA_025353525.1 Schlesneria sp.
GTTGAAGAATGTTTATAAAGAGGCCATACAGGTCTCGAACCTTTCAACATCGTGCGGTTGTATTTCGTGGCAGGAAAAACTGCCGCTCACCATCCCGACCGGCGAATCGCAAGAATTGACTTTGCGTCTGGATACAGTGAGGCATCAGGGTGACAAACACGTCACGGCGTATGTTTCACTCCTCGAACCGACCCGAGGATCGACGGCCCAGATCTCGATTCCGGTCGAAGGCCGAATCCGTCAGGATGTCGTGCTGCAGTCCAATTCGCTGAATTTCGGGCAAATCGATCAAGGCAAGGCGATGGAGCATCGGCTGAACGTCGTCTATACCGGCGGTCGTTCGGACTGGGCGATTACCGAGGCAAAAGTCAGCAATCCACATCTGACCGCGAAAGTTGTCGAGAAAAGCCGCAGCGGCGGAACGGCAAACTACGACATTGTGGTCACACTGGCGGGCGACACCCCGGTTTCCAAATTGCGAGATCAAATGCTGATCGTCACCAACGAATCTGGCGGCATCAGCTATCCGGTCTCTGTTGAGGCACAAGTCGAAGCAGACATTGCAGTTACGGACGTTCATTTTGGACAGGTGGCTGCTGGCCAGACAAAGACGATGAATGTCGTGATCCGGGGGAAGAAACCGTTCAGGATCGAGAAAATTGAATCGGGAAACAAGGAGCAAAGTTTCAAAGTAAAACCGACCGAAAACGTGTCCCACGTCCACATGCTTCCCATGACTTTTACTCCGACAGAAGAACACGGGTTGTTTGAAGAGGAATTCTTCCTTACTATCTCCGGTCGTGAGCAACTCGTGACCTTCAAAGCGAAGGGACGCGTCATGGATCAATCCGTCACAGTCGCAAGACCTGTTCAATGATGAATCGGCCTGGTGATAAACCGGATCAGTGATAAAACGTGACAGCCCAATGAAGTTGCTCAGCACGATCCCTTGTCGTGTTTGCAGGAAGCAAGAGCAATGTCGAAAGCGTTCGCAGTTCGGTGTCTGGTGGCGACAGGAATCCTGATTTCCTGCGCAATGGTCTCGCTCGCAGACGATTGGGAGCGTGATTGGGCGCGGGCGATGATCGACAAGGACCTGTTGAACATCAACTACAAGAGCGTCGCGAAGGGCCAGGACGTTTACTTCAGGATTCGCGTCTCGAACATCTACAAGGAAGAGATGCAGGTGATCGGCCTTTCCACTTCCTGCGGGTGCCTTTCATTTGACGAAAGCAAATTGGCAGCGAACGGACTCTTTGTTCCGATTTTAATTCCGAGCGGTACGGAAAAGACGCTGACGCTACGACTTGATACGATTCGCCATTCCGGTGAAAAGAAAAATACGAAGGCGACAATCACTTTTTTCGAATCGTCGAAGGGGGAAAAGGGTACGGCAACGATCATCGCCGAAGGGTACATCCGGTCCGATGTCGTAATACAGCCGGGTTCCGTCAATTTTGGCTCGGTTGCACCCCGTCAGGGGGCCGAGCAACGCATCGCGCTCAATTATGCAGGAAGAAACGACTGGAATCTGGCTTCTGTCAAGTTCAACAGTCCCCACCTTTCCGCAGAAGTTTTCGAGAAATCGCGAGGAAACGGCCTGGTCAACTATGAACTGGTTGTCAAGCTGAAAGACTCGGCCCCCGAAGGATTGCTGCGGGACCAGATGTTGCTTGTCACGGATGATGCCAATAATCCGACGATACCGGTTCAGGTGGAAGCGAAAATAGAACCGGAAATCAGCGTCACTGAAGCGAATTTCGGAATACTGACACCTGGTAAACCCAAGGAAGTGCAAATCCTTGTGCGGTATACAAAACTGCCGGTCAAACCATTTAAAATCGAAAAATTTGAACGAACGAAACCCGATAACACGATCAAGGTCAAGAAGTCGGATGACATGAAAGCGTTACACCAGATGACGCTGACTTTTACTCCGCCCAACGAACCGGGATTGTTTGAAGAGGAATTTTTCCTGACGATTAGCGGTCGTACTGAACCGATCATATTCAAGGCCCGAGGGCGGATTCTCGAAGCCCCCGCCGCCGATTCAGATCTTAAGAAATAACGTCGTCACATCGCCGTAAGGAGGCTGCAGATGCCAGTGTTCAAGGACAACTCAGAATCGATCGGTCGTACACCGCTCGTGAAAATCAATCGCCTGGCGCAGGGCTTGAAAGCAACGGTCTACGCCAAGATTGAGGGGCGAAATCCGGCTTACAGCGTCAAGTGCCGGATCGGCGCCGCGATGATCTGGGACGCAGAAGCGTCGGGGAAACTCAAACCGGGAATGCACGTCGTTGAACCGACCAGCGGTAATACCGGGATCGCATTGGCCTTCGTGTGCGCGGCACGCGGATATTCACTGACGCTCACGATGCCGGAAACGATGTCGGTCGAACGCCGGATGATGCTGAAAAGTTTTGGTGCCCAACTGATTCTGACACCCGGTGCCGACGGCATGAAAGGGGCGATTTCCAAGGCCGAGGAACTTTCAAAACAGGATGGCTGGTTCATGCCCCAGCAATTCAAAAATCCGGCCAATCCGGCAATCCACTTCAAAACGACGGGTCCTGAAATCTACAACGACACCGAAGGGAAGGTCGATATCTTCGTCGCCGGAGTCGGAACGGGAGGAACGATTACCGGTGTTTCTCGCTACCTGAAAAACGAAAAGAAATTGCCGGTTCGATCAATCGCTGTCGAGCCGGCGAACAGCCCCGTTTTATCGGGTGGCACACCGGGAAAACACAAGATTCAGGGGATCGGGG
>JANXOO010000004.1 GCA_025353525.1 Schlesneria sp.
ACGGTGACTTTCGCCTTGGATGGCTCCGGGAATATGACGACTTTCAGGCCGTTTTCCAGCTCGTATTCGGTCAACCCTTCAATCGAGCCGTTTTTTTTCGGCTCTGCTGCGATTGCCGCGTTGATTCCAATCGCACCGAAAACCAGCCACGTCACCACTCTTTGAATCACGATCCCTTGAATCACCATGAACGACGCTCCCGTTTGTCAGCAATTATTTCCCACCCACGGCCACGAACAACGCCCTTGTCGAAAACCGGTTCCCGCAGAGGACACCTGACGCGAGCCCCATTTGAACTGCGAGCCCGGCTCAATTTTCGGCAACAGATTTGTTTCATGCCGCGAACAGCAGAGTCTGAATCCATCCGTAACGACAAGGCTACTCGCGAAACGCATTTTCCTCCAGCCCGTCCGCGATGGTAATTGCACTCGCGGTATAGAACACCGATTTAAGATCTAGCCAGAATTGAAGCAAATGGTTAGCCTCCCGGCCCTTTCACTCTGTCAGATACGGTCCCGCCGCAGGTGCAGAAATGCCCTTCCTCCAAAATCCACTGGTTTGCAGTTCGATCGTTCGATCGGAATTCTCACGATTCATGGCCATTGCGAGGAAACCAGGCAGAATCGTTCGAGTCGGACTTTTGGCCGCATTGATGACCGCATTCCCGGGGTGCCAATCGCTTCCGGGGCATTCCAGGCAGCGTGCTGCGCAATGCGGCGCCCTGTGCGAGCAGGCGAAAGCCGCCCGCGAGAAGGGAAACCTCGAACAGGCCAACCGGTACGTCGACGAAGCCCTGAATACCCGTTCGAATGACCTGGAAACCCGACTTCAATTGGCAGAAACGCTTTGGAAAAACGGGCGACATCCGGAAGCCGTTGCTCAATTCGAGGCGCTTTATGATCGACATCCAAACGATGCGAAACTGGCGATTCGTCGGGCGACGGTGCTCTGGGAATCAAATCGGCACACAGAGGCCGGTGTTGCTGCAGCCGCAGCACTCGAACTCGATCCACAATCGAAAGACGCCTGGCTGGTGAAAGCACGCAGCGAAGCGGAACGAGGTGAACTCGATGACGCACTGGTGTCGTGCATGCGGCTCTGGCAGATTGCTCCTGACGACTTGTCAACGCAACTCGAACTGGCAGAACTTCATCTCAGGCGGGACCACGCCGATCGGGCACGTCCACTTTTTCGAACCGCCATGCAACACTCTGGCGCGACACCAAAACAACGTTCGGAAATCGAATGGCGACTCGGCGTCGCCTACGCGCGAAGCGAGCGTTGGGCGGCAGCAATCACGTCGCTGGAACATTCCATTGCGTCGAGGCAGGCATCGGCCGAAGAATGGTGTTTTCTCGGATCGACCCGCTATCAGGCTGGCGACTGGGCGGGCGCCCGATCAGCACTACAACGAGCCGTGCAGCGCGATCCCGATTCAACGGCAGCCCGGACGTTAGCCGCACAACTGGAAACCGGTTCCGGCCATCGGCCTGTCGATGGCCGAGTGACGCCGGCAGGATTTCGGCTCGACCAATGACCCGGGTTTTGATCCGCTCACACTCCGGATGTCCCGGGCATGAATTTTACGTATCCCGAGATTCCGATAACAATCGCCGCTAAAAGAATCAGGACGGTTTGCCACAATTTGGCATTCTTGCGCAGGCCTTCGAACGATTTGGAACGTCCGACCAACGCCGAGGCCAGGAAGAAAATCCCAAATGCCAACAGGATTTTTGTGCCAACGAGTGCGTGATAGAGTCCGTCTCCGCGATGTTTCGGCATCTGAACGACGAGGTAGTTGTAGAAGCCGCTGATAATAAAAAGTACGATTCCCGCCATGACGAATTTTTTCCATTTCGCCATCACCAGCTCTTTCAGCTTTGCGTGTTCCGCGTCAGGCAACTGAGCCGCAGCCGGGCTGAGTACGAACCTCAGAAAACACGTCCCTCCGACAATGACGATTGCCGTACCCACATGCGTCCATCGCGAAAGAATTGTCAGTATATCCATCGTTTTCAGCTTCTTCTTTTACTTGAGTGATCGGTGTCACGCGCTCAAATGTTGCCAGCGGCAGAACACAAACTCTACGAAACTGACTTCACTCCTCCAAGTCACTGGTTGGGATTCCGTAAAAACCTGGTCAATCCGGTGCCTGAGTCCGGCTTGCCTTGGCCGGTTTCTCGCTTGATATCTTGTGCAATCTGATCTGGACCTGTTTTCTGCTTTCGCATAGGTTCCCGCTCGTTGGTTTTTGACTTCAGAACATCATTTCCAAAAAAGGAGTTTTGGATGCGTCACTTTGGCGTGTTTTTCCTGCTGACCGGTGCAATGATCGCTCTTACGGGTTGCGGTCAAATGAGTGGACCGGCTTCGGCCAGTTCTCGAGGTGGTATGGCCGTCGTCGATCTGGATAAGGTCGCCGCAGAAACGGGCCGAGACCGGGTTCTGGCGCAATCGCTGGAACTGGCTCAGAATTCTCTCAATCAGTCTTACGCAAAGACCGTCGAAGACGCGAAGGATAAACTGGAAAAGAAATTCAAGGACTACGGAACAGCTCCGAGCGACGCTGAAAAAACCGAATATTCGCAGATTGAACGCAATGCGCTCAATCAACTGTCGCAAATCCAGAACAAGGCCCGAGCCAACTTCGAGCAGTACAAGCAGGTTCAGATTGCAAAATTTCGGGCTGAACTGAAGCCGATCACTCAGGAGATCGCGACGAAACGCGGACTGAGCATTGTGATTCCTAAAAACGAGGGATTGCTGTTGTCCATCGATCCCGGAATCGACATCACCGACGAAGTGATTAAAGTACTGCGGGAAAAACACCCCGTTCGACAAACCGAAGATGTCGCCCCTGCTGAAACGACAGCGAAACGACGATCGGCTCCTGCAAAATCTGCCGGTACAACCCGTACTGCCGCTGCAGACGATGATGAAGACGAGCCCGTTCGATAGTTCGCAAAAGTTCAGGCACAGGCCTGTCATTCCACCTGAAACCCGAATTGAGCACTGATTTTTCGAGATTGGCGACGTTTTCCGCAGCCTGGTCGCAGGCCGGAAACATCGCCGGAAGGCCATTCTTCCCGAACTCGATCGAGACAGCCCCGGACGACTTTCACGTCCGGGGCTGTTGGCAATCTTTGTACCGATCGTGGCGACAAATCGCGAGATTCGCGTTGCGACACTCACAAGATGCCGGGTTTATCAATGGTCGATCAAACCGCACTATCGACTTCGGGTTGACTCGCATCCCGGACGATAACGAACGCCGAGTCCCTGTCAGGGTGGCGCGTTAACTTCCGGACTTTTCGCTTTATGCCGACGCGAAACATGCATCGTATGGAGGCGGCGATACGACAATGTCGTATCGTGACGATGATCGTATGGATGGCAATCTTCGCCCGATCGACTGCGTTTGCGCAGCCGGACGATGGAAATCTGATCGAGGGGCAGATTCCGCCAGTTCCCGTCGCAGCAACTGCGGAAACAAATACGATAGCGACGCCACAGATCATCGTCAGTAACCCGTGTTATCCGGACTATTGGATCGTCAGCACACGAGGCTGCAGAGATCAGATCGAAGCGGGCCAGGGGATCAACTACGATGTCTTGCGTTTCGACGGGCCGAATCCTGGGACCATGAGTTCCATAGACTACTTGTTGTCGACACTTCAGCCCGGTGTCCCCGTGTGCTTTATGGCTCATGGCAGTTTTGTCACGTGGGAATCGATGCTGAACGATTCTGCCGCCACGTACCGTTGGCTGCGTCAAGCGGCGCCGTGCCAACCGGTACACATCATTTTTTACACATGGTGCAGCAATGACGGCGGATTCATTCCCCATCTTCATATCAATAAATTCGGGCGTCGGGCGTCATTGAACGGCCTCTACCTCGCCGATCTCATCTCGAAAGTCAATAGCGACCATCCGGTCTGCCTGATCGGACATAGCCACGGCACCCGCCTGGTGTCGAGTGCATTGCACGCGATGGCCGGAGGAACGGTCGAAGAACGGGTTTTGGCGAGCGGCCCGCAACCACTGCGTCGCATTCGGATCGTGTTTGCGGCGGCGGCTCTGGATCACCACTGGCTGAAGCCTGGCGAACGGTACGATCGGGCGTTGTGTCCTGTCGAAGCGGCAATTAATTTGCGTAACTATGCTGATTTTCCCCTTTTATTTTATCCGCTACGTCGTCCGCTGTCGTCGAGAGCTCTGGCGATTTCAGGCCTGACTCCTCAGGATCGCGCATCGCTGGGTGACAGTCAGCAAAAGCTTGTCGATTACTGCGTCACAGACCTGGTCGGTGGAGGCCACATCTGGTCTCACTATTACAATCAACCGGAAATTGCTGACGTGATTCGGCATTACGTCTATTTCGACAACTGAATATTACGCCAGTAATCGGACGCGAATCTGACCTCATTTTTTCGCCTGAAAACTGCGCCGAGGAATTGTGCTGTGACTTTGCCTGAGAGCCAATGATCACCTTAATGGATCGCACTTGGATAAATTCTGATGACGGAAATCACGCAAGTCGCGTCAATGCCGATAGAAGTGATGTTTGGCCAAATGAAGAAACTCCGAGGCGAGCGGGGAATGTCAATCCCCTGATTCTTCGTACCTCAGTCGTCGTTTTCAACCCGTTTCGGATTTGTCAGTCGACCGATGACCGCAAACCGCATGAAATCAGGTACACACCCGTAACAAGTTCGCGGTTCCTCCTTTTCAGATTTCCGGTCAGCAACAATACAGATTAAGAAACATCGGGGGATTCACATCCCCCGCTCGCCATGGATCAACCAAATATTCGGGTTTCATTCCGAATTTGGTTCGCTATTCCGGGCAAACTCGCGAACGAAAGTTTGACTGACGTCTGTGTCGCACTGCTTTGGCGTCTTGCCAAGCCTCGTCTCGAAAGGGGAGACCGCGTATGAGAGCAACGCTCGAACTGCTACCTGCTCCCTTTTTGCAAGTACCCGATTGATAAGTGCAACCAAAGCGTTGGGTCGAGGAATCGGCCAGGGGCACAATGCCATTCAGGAGTCATTCATAGCCGAATGAAGCCAACACAACAGGCTCCTCACCAGGCATTATTCGGCATGCTCGCACGTTGTCGCACGAACTGGATCGCGTTCTCACGTAACGCAATACAACTGAGACGTGATAGTCGACTGCCAACGGCAATGGTTTGTGCGTCCCTTGGTAATAATGTCTCGTACCAGACGGCTTCAATTTCCCCGTCCGCCGCCGAATGGAAAACCTCCGCCCGGGAATTGTCCACCAAACCCACCGCCTGGTGCGCCGCCGCCGCCGGGGCGACCTCCTGCACCGCGACCACCCTGACGACCACCACCTCCGCCCGGTTGACCGTTACCCTGTTGCATCGCTCGAATGGCGGCGTCAGCGCCAGGCGGCTGATTGCCGGGCCCTGCCGGCGCATCGTCTTTCTTCTTTGTGCGGGTTGATCGCGTTGCGGTAACGGTGATTTTCGGAACCAGCGAGGTCAAAGTCGATTGGACGACTGTCGGGTCTGCCGTTTTGAGTGTGACGATGCGCACGGTGCGGCGAGCATCTTTTGCAGACTGATCGATCGATGTCACCATCGTCTCGATTCGACGGAACATGGTGTCGTTGCACGAAACGATCAGTTTGCTGGTACGCCTGTCGACGCCCAGTGACAATTCAGCCCCCGAGGGCTTTTTGGCGCCTGCGGCATTCCGGTTGCCTCCTCCGAACATCATCGCCAACGGGTTAAACTGTTGGCCCTGCTGTTGCTGGGTTGGATCGACCGTCATCGATTCTTTGAAAACATCGCTGATGATTTCGGCAACGTCATCAACGTCAGCGAATTCGACCGTGATAAATCGTGGTATCCGGTCCCGCAATGACTGTGGCAACTCGTTTGAATCGAGTAATTCGAGCATGTATTCGACTTCGCGAACCACACTCTGTGGACCCGTTACAAACAAGGCGTTCGAACGAACGTCTGTAATCACGCGCAGATTCTGGGCACCTCCCAGCGACTGATTGAGGCCCGTGGAGTTCATCATTCCGCGCCCGAGTGTCGACAGGCCGTTGGTAAAACTGCCAAAAATTCCGTCATTACCCGAGGATGACGTTAATACCGTACTCTGGGGAATCAGGCGTTCGAGCATCTGGGCACATTCGGTCGCATCGGCCGTTTTCAGGTAGAACACAGTCCACCGCGTCTTTTGAGGAATCGAATCAACCAGCGTTGAGAGCAATTCTTCCAGATCGTCAAGCTCTTTTGTATCGGGACCCGTTAGAATCAGTTCGCTTCCCATGACGGTGATCCCGATCGGATTCTCGTCTTCAACCTTGCCGGATCGCGTTTCGCTTTCTCCCGGGTTCAGCAAATCACGATTGAGCTGTTTCAGGGCACGACCCGTCGTGGATTTTGAATCCGGATTCGACTTTGCACCGCCTTTTTTCGAAGTCGGTGTCGAATTGTCGGTTTCATTTTCTGATAATTCTTCAGATTCAGAAGCTTCCGCCGAATTGTCGCGGTCGTCCGAGTCAACTGTGGATTTCTGGCTCGCCTGCTGGACGGGAAGAACGCGAGGAAAGAACCTCGTCGTCGCTGGCCGGATCCGATCCCGTGGCTTCGCAGTTTCCGGTCGCGATCGCCCGCGTCGCTGACTTTCAAACAAACCGGAACGGGGTACCTCGTCCTGCGTCGAAGTCGATGACCGGATCGATTCGCGTTTGGGAGGTTGTTCGCCGGATTCGTCCTGCTCGACCTCGTCGAGGCCGGGAGTTGCCGGGCCGGGAATCCGACGTTCACGGATAGGGTTGGGCTGCGATGGGACAACGATCCTGATCGGGCTGCGACCCGACGCGCCCCAGGTCTTTTGCGCCAATCCAAGAATTTCGCTCGGGTCATGATTTCCCAGATGCAGGTGCCGCAGCATCCCGCGATCGACTTCGACTTCTTTTTCGTCAGCTTGAGCACTCGATGGGTTTTCGCCGAGGTTTCTCAGCATGGCCCGAACTTGAAGCACCTGATCGGCGGTCCCCTTGACGATAATCCGTCGCCCGTTCGCATCCGGCTCGACAGTCGGAGCTCGCGTCCCTTCGTTGATGAACAGATTGCGAATCGTATTGGCGATCTGGTTGGGATCATGTTTAGTAAGTTGAATGACAGCCACATCACCGCTCGCTTCCCCGGCGAATTCCTTGAGGTAGCGTTCGACATCGGCGTGCTCTTCTTTTGTCCCCTGGATGAAAATCTTTCCTGATCGGGCGTCTTCGCCCAGAACGACCCCCGGCATCACGTTGCTGAGTGTTCTGGAGACCGATGCCGGATCACCTCCGCGAACACCGTACGATTTCACAAACGTTGGGCTTGTCTTGAAGTCGAGTTTGGTCCCAACTGCATCCTTGTCAGTATCGAGCGACTTCACCGCTTCTTCAACGACTTTCAACAGCGAGGCCGATGCCGTTACCAGCAAATGATTTGTGCGCGAGTCTGCAGTAACCTGGATTTTCCCGAGGAAAGGTGAAGGGGTCGACGTACTATTTGTCGTAGCAGGAGCAGCACCGCCAGGCGCATTACCACCACCACCACCACCAGGGAAGCCGCCTCCACCCGGAAAACCGCCTCCCCCAGGAAAACCTCCGCCGCCGGGGAATCCGCCTCCACCCTGGAATCCGCCGCCGCGTCCTCCGCCGAACGGACCGAAACCGTTAGCCCCTTGCTGATTGCCAGCGCTCGTCGTTACGGTGGGATTCAATGCGAACAGTCGCCGTACCATTCGTTCGGCGTCGACGGCGGAGATGTATTTGAGCGCTATGGCACGAAATGCCGTTTCGCGGTTGTCGATCGGGGTTCCCGCCTTCATCAATCGGTTGATTTCCTGAAGATTCCCTCCGATATCAGTCAGCACCAGCGAATTCGTACTCTTGAGTGCCGATGCTTTTCCCTGCGGCCCGAGCAACTCTTTCACCTCGGTGACGATTTTTTCTGCGTCGAGTCCCTCGAGTGGAAGAATCAGCCGCATCAGTTCGTTCTTGCCGCGCTTTGGCAGTTCAGCCAGCGTGACATTGGGAATGACGTTGGGTGGAATCGGATTTTCGATATTCAGCGAGACCAGAAACCGGTCACGGCGAACAAGGATGTAGCCCTTTTCCAGCAGATATCCGTTCAGAACATCCAACGCTTCGGTCATCGTGTACTGTTTATTGTCGTAATAGCTGAAAGTACCCGGCGGCACATCGTTCAGGTCGAGTGTTAAATCGTTGGCGTCGGCAAACAGCTTCAAAACGTCTGCCCAGGGAGCATAGCGGAATTCGAACGAGAGAACGGGTTCTTCATTCGCGTTCTTGCCATTGCCGCTTTCGCCAACCTTCTTTTGACCGTCCTGTTCGATCTCTTTCTGCCGGGCTTCGTCATCTGCCTTGTTCTGAAGAATTCTTTCATCGGCGACCGGCCCGAACGAAACAACGGCGCGAGTTCCTTCGGGCGGTTTTTCGTCAGGCATGACGCCGCGGACGACAGGCTGAGTATTTTCCGCCCGAACAACTCCGCTCGTGACCGCTGGTGGTGCGGATCGTGCGACTTCGTTTTTAGTGACTTCGGTCTGAATCTCAGCTTTTATTTTTTGCCAGCTCTGTTTTTGATCGTCGGTCAACAGATTGACCGCTTTCTCTTCAACATCTTTCCTGGCGTTGGCGAATTCCTCTTCGGTCATTCCTCGTCCCATTCCGAACGAAGACCTTCGCATACCATCCAATTGCTTCTTTTGTTCGTCCGAAAGCATCAGCTTCGGCCCGACCGTGCTACTCTCGTAAGAGGTAAGCAAACTGGTGGGGTCGTTCGATCGGCCATTTCGCCGATCCCGGTTGCGATTTCCACCCTCTGACCACGCCGTATCGCTCAAGACGGTACCGAAAAGGACGAGCAGTCCGAGCGTTCGAAAAAAACCACCAGATAAGAGGTATTGAGTTCGCATGCCGTCACTCCTCAGTCGTCGAGCGCAATTCAAGGACCGATTCGACGCGATCCCGTTAGAATTAACGGACGATTTTCGTTGAAACATCGGTAACTGCAACGTCGTCGATACAATTGATGCTACAGGGCGCCCCAAGCCTCAACAAGACGAACGAATGCAACGAGGGTGGCTTCTTTTGAACGCGATTTTCCGAATTCAGGTTCATTTCATGTATTTCGGCTTCAGCCGCCGGGTTTGGTGACGTTCATGAACTGAGCTTGCGGCACCCAGCCGCAGTCTGTTGATGAACGGACACGGAATATTGTCCCGGACATCAAACAATCAACCGGATTTGAATGAGCACCCTGTTTACGACTCGCGAATAGAATAACTCGCACACGCAGCGGGGTGTGTTTTCCGTGTTTTTGTGAAAAGGTCGTCAATTTCGGTAATTCAACACGAGTTTGCCGGGAATCGGCATCGAAAAGTCAGGCCCGATGAAGTTCGAAGCCAGGATTGGTGAGTTCCTGGACAAAACGTGTCAAGAGCGAATCCTGAAAAGACGATTCAATTAGCTAGACGGTTTGAAGTGGTGCAAACGACCATGCGACGGATGGCGATTGATCCGAAGCATGCGACTTGCAACGAAAAAGATCGTTCGGGGGGCAGGACAATCAGGGTTTTCTCAACACAGAGGCAAGCACTCTGCCGAGGAGAGCACGCATTCCCTCCCTCCACGGGTATTTCGACCAGGGATCGAGTCGAAGTGCCCGCCGATGCCCGACGCGTAAAGACTTTCCCACGCAAAACGAATTCTGCTTGAGTGCGAATCCGGTTTTGCCGAACGAAAGACACCGACATCCGAGCAATCGGCGGTTTCCCGAACCGGATTTAAAAAACCGGCCAGGGAGATATCGTCAACACGTTTGAGGGTGAAGATCCGGAGGGTCGCGACGCCCTTCTGTGTGAGTATAATCTAGTGATTGGAGAGCCCGCGATGAGAACGATCTTCACTACTGGACAGGTAGCAAAGATCTGCAAGGTTGCACCCCGCACTGTAAGCAAATGGTTCGACTCAGGACGTTTGCGCGGCTACCGCATCCCCGGATCACAGGACCGACGCATCCCACGCGAGCATTTAATCCGGTTCCTTAAGGAACACGGAATGCCCTTGGGCGAACTGGAAGATGAAGCGATGGGCAAATTGCTCCTCGTCGGAGTCGACCCGAACGTTCGAGGCCAAATTCTCGACTTGATGCCTCCCGAAGACTATAAGATTGAGTCTGCGGCGAGCGGTTTTGAGGCCGGTATACAAGCGGAATCGCTGCATCCCGACTGCGTGGTAATTGATTTCGGCATGGGAAGGCACGAAGCGACGTTGATTGCGCATAACCTGCGTAAAAACAACGAATACGCCGACGCCGTACTCGTGGCGTTATTGAGCGACGACGACACAGCCAGCGGTTTTGACCGCACCCCGTTCAACGAGACATTCCGCAAACCGTTCGACTCGGCATTGCTCGCCGAACGGATTCGGACACTCGTCGGTCGGAAAAAACAACTGGCCTGAAGAACATAATTGAATCGTCAGGAGAACGACCTGTTGTGACCAGGGACGGGTCCACAGCAGATTCGCGTTGCCAGACTGATGAGCGGCGGGCGTCGATGATCGACCCCCGCCGCTTTTTTTGTTGCGCCGGAACTGATAACGCGACCGGCTGAAAAAGAGGGTGAAAAACGGGGACCCCGGCGCGCCGGGGGTCTTCCTGCTGCCTGTCGCCGTTTTTCAGC
>JANXOO010000070.1 GCA_025353525.1 Schlesneria sp.
CCAGTTAAATCCGGAATCACGACGCGATTTGTGTTCCCCCACGATGATGGTATTGCTCAGCCCATCAGTAAAATCGCGGATCTGGATACTGCTGTTCTGAAAGAAGGCTCCATCCCCGGCACATACCACATTTGGCGTACCGATGCAGTTGTCGATATCGCTCGTCCCGAACACGCCGACATAATTCGACACCGCGAGGTCGGCCAGATTCGTTCCGGCAGTCGTTTGAATCGTAAACACGTTTCCCGCAGACGTATCAGATGGGCAACGAAAAGCGGGCAAATGAGTTGTCCGGAATGTGATGTTCGGCAGCGACTCCATTTTGACGTTAAAGTTGATCTGATTGTAGAGCGGGGCCTGATCGATTTGGGGAAGAAGCTTCGACGCCCAACCCCATCCGTTCACGCCGAAAATATCGGGCTTTCCTGCCGTGACACCGATCCAGCCTGGTGGAAGTGACAGAGAGGTATCGTGATAGTTGTGCAGTGCCAGGCCAATTTGCTTGAGGTTGTTCTTGCATTGAGTCCGCCGTGCCGCTTCGCGTGCCTGTTGCACAGCAGGAAGCAGTAATGCGATCAATACGGCAATGATCGCGATCACCACCAGTAGCTCGATCAGCGTGAACCCTCGCTTCAATCGTGACGAATTTCGAACAAACATGGTACGCTCCCAAAAATAAAAAACCGGGCTCATCTCGCCAAAAAGAAATTCCGGCCCCATTCTAAACATGCAACGCTACTGCATACGATATGCAATAAGGAATTGTTGGGAATTTTTCCGGAAAAAATCCGAATTCCGGCATTTCAGGAGTGCGTCTTCCTGAACCGTCGGGGAAATGAGCGCAGAATCAGGGAATTGGCATCCCTGGTTCGCTTGTCGAGATCAATAGGTTCGGGGGCGAACCCGTCCCTGAACGCGGCCGGGCAGGCCCATCAGCCGCAAAAAGCCTTCAGCGTCGGTCTGATTATACGACCCGCCTGCTTCCATACTTGCGATTTTGTCGTCGTACAGGCTATTGGGACTTGATCGGCTGCAGACCGTGATGTTTCCTTTGTAAAGCCGCAATCTGACATCACCGGTGACGACCGACTGAGTCTGCTGGTTGAATGCCATCAGCGCATCCATTTTTGCGGTGTACCAAAACCCGTAATAGACCATTTCGGCGATTTCTGGCGACAGCCGGTCTCGCAGGTGGAGCAGATCACGGTCGAGCGTCAGTTGTTCGACATATCGATGTGCTTCGTACAACAGCGTCATTCCCGGTGCTTCGTAAACTCCGCGACTTTTCATCCCGACGAACCGGTTTTCGATCATGTCCAGGCGACCGATTCCGTTTCGGCCTCCGATGGCGTTCAGTTCCAGTACCATCGTCAGAGGGCTGAGGCGTTTTCCATTGAGAGTCACTGGTACCCCGCGATCGAATCCGATCGTGACTTCCTCGCTTGCCTCCGGAGCCTGCTGCGGCGAGACGGTCATTCCATAGTCAGGAACATCGACGCCGGTGACTTTGGGGTCTTCGAGTAGACCTGCTTCATAGCTGATGTGCAGACAGTTTTCGTCGGAACTGTACGGCTTCGCGACCGACGCCTTGACGGGAATCCCCTTGTGCTCGCAGAACGCGATCATTTCAGTCCGGCCCGGAAACATCGCCCGGTATTTTTCGATGCGCCACGGAGCGATAATTTTCACGCCCGGTTCAAGTGCTTCTGCGGCGAGCTGGAAGCGGCATTGGTCGTTTCCCTTACCTGTCGCACCATGAGCGTAAGCATCGGCACCAACTTCGCGGGCGACTTGCAGACAAATCTTCGAGATCAGCGGTCGGGCGATCGATGTTCCCAGCAGATAAACACCTTCGTAACGAGCCTGCCATTGCATGACCGGGAACGCAAAGTCGCGACACAATTCTTCCTGAGCGTCGACGATTCTCGCCGTTTTGGCACCGCAGGCATGCGCCTTTTTCAGGACGGCCGGGCGGTCCTCGCCCGGTTGCCCGAGATCGACGTAAACGCAGTGAACATCGTATCCTTCGTCCTGCAACCATCCGAGAATGACCGACGTATCCAATCCGCCCGAATAGGCCAGTACACAAGCAGGCATGTCCAAAGTTCCAGATAAAACGAGTACGAAAGTGACAAATCCGGTTATATTCTGCTCGCAGCAGGGCCCGAGTCAGCCATCGCCAACAGTATAAACAAGTTTCAAACCCGGTGGCACCCCGTCGAAAGAATTCAATCTGTAAGCTGGAGTTCAGGCATCAGCCTGTCTTCAATAAAAAACCGCCCAATAAAACGGAACCCCCGCTCATGACAACAGTTCGCGACATCTGTAATCATTTAAAGCTGATCGCCCCCCTCAACCTCGCCGAGGATTGGGACAACGTCGGTTTATTGCTGGGCGACGATGCCTCACAAGTCTCTCGGGCGATCACATGCCTGACGCTGACCAGCGAGGTTGCGGCCGAGGCGGTTCGTTGCAAGGCCAACGTCGTCGTGACACATCATCCCGTGTTGTTCAAGCCGATCAAACAGATCACCTCATCAAACGCCGAAGGCCGGACATTGCTGACGCTGCTTCGCCATGGAATCGCCGTGTACTGCCCTCATACCGCCTGGGACAATTCTGCCAGCGGCATCAATCAGCAACTGGCCGAACTTCTGAACATGAAAGAGATCGCTCCGTTACGGCAAAGGGCGGTTGCCGATCAGGTGAAACTTGTCACTTTCGTTCCTGAAACGCACGTCGAGCAGGTCCGACAAGCATTGTGGAATGCAGGTGCAGGGGTCATCGGCAACTATCATCAATGCAGTTTCAATTTACGGGGAACAGGAACATTTTTCGGAACCGACGGATCGAATCCGGCGATCGGCCAATCGGGAAAGCTGGAAAGTGTCGAGGAAGTCCGGATCGAAGTTGTCTGTGCCACGAAACTTCTCGACAAAGCCCTCGTCGCTTTACGAGCGGCTCATCCGTATGAAGAACCGGCCGTCGATGTCTTTTCCGTCAAAGCGGTTGCCAACGATTCGGGATCCGGCAGGGTTGGAACGCTTCCCGAACCGATGACGATGCATGATTTGAATTGCAAAATCGCCGAACAGTTGCGGCAACCCGATATTCAGTTCGTCGGCGATCCTGCAATGCAGATCGAGCGACTCGGGATTGCATGTGGTGCAGCCGCCGAATTCCTCCGCGATGCGCACCGGGCGGGATGCCAGGCGTTGTTAACCGGCGAAGCCCGGTTTCACGCCTGTCTGGAAGCGAAAGAACTCGGCCTTGGCATGATCCTGCCGGGCCACTACGCAACCGAACGATTCTCGATGGATGTCCTTGCCAAACGATTGAGCCATCAGTTTCCAGACGTCGTCGTCACTCCCGCAGAATCCGAACTCGATCCCGTGATTTCATGGAAAGCCCCGTAGATCGCTTCATCCAGACCGACAAGTATATTTGGACCGGCAATTGAGAGCGATGAAACGGGACAGGTCCAATACGATAGAAACGTACGCGAATCGATCCAATTGATTGACATGCCATGCTTTATGCCTGGAAGATATCCGAACAATTCAGTGAAGACGGAAAGGAGTACCGTTCGCTTACCTCGAACGTTTTATCCGACTGGGCATGCCCGAACCGAATGCCATGTCAACCGGCGATTCAAACATCTCGCAAACATCGCTCGGCGATCGTTCATCCCGCAAGGGGTTTCCGCTTCGCTCACGCGATTTGGTCGCAATTTCTGATGTTCGCTAAACGCTACGGATTAACCCATGGCAAACTTGACTGACCCACGCGTCATATGGCTCAAGGGCGGACTGTTCGTTGCACTCGGATGACTCGCATCTTTGCACTTGCTCGCCCAACTACCGGACATTCGATACGCCGCACTGCTCGGAATCGCCGTCTGGGCTTCGAAACCATGCTCAACAAATCGTTGCCTGACATTCTC
>JANXOO010000121.1 GCA_025353525.1 Schlesneria sp.
CCTCTTGACGGTCTCGCTACAAACAGGGTTCATCAAACCGACGCAGGTCTCGGAGAATGACCTGGTCTATTGGCGAGAGAGAAATACGCTCGATAGAATCGCTGCACGGGCGCTGAAATTTGGGCCAATCTCCAGGGCGAGCGGGTGATGTCAATCCCCTGATTCTTCGCATTCCCGGTGATGACATTCCGCTCGTCGATTTCAACGCAGGGTCGACTGAAAATTCGCCATTCGTCCCGATTCCTCGCATTCGAAATCCCGACAAATTCTGAATCCGCCCGTTGCCGACAGTTTCTCATCAGGACCAGCGTTCCCCGGACCTGTCGTTTCGCTTCAGCCGGTGGTACTTCAGACCCGGCAGAAAGAAACTGCCTCCCAGGACGATTCCCAGCAGCAAGACGCCAAAGTCGTACTCGGGGAATCGCTGCATGATCGCCATCAGGATTGCTGTGGCGTAGAGTGCAACTCCCTGGATGTAGAACTTTCCCGACAAGATCCCTGCCTTGGCAATAAAGACGTTTCCGGCGATCAATGGCAGGACGGGTGACAATTTCAGAACGGGCAGATCAAGGATCCATTCGAGGCCGTACAGGAACATTGTCGAACCGACGCTGCCAGCCCAGATGTGCGCAATCTGACGCTCGACAAATGTGATCGGACCCGAGCGACGGCGGAGCTCCCAGAAGATGAATGCCCAACCTGTCGAACCGACCGACCAAATCGTTGCATAGGGCCAGCGTGATGCGATGCCTGCATAGTGCATCCAGTTGGTGATCGAACACAGCAGCATGACGACCATGCAGTGCCACATCCACAACAATCCCCAGTTTTCGAGGATTGCCGCGTGATGCGTTTCGCGAAAGGCCAGCGAAATGATTTGCGAGAATTGTGATGATCGCGCCGAGATCGGTTCGCTGTTCAGAAATGCCTTCAAGTCGTCGGCCAAAGCATCGGCCGTGGCGTACCTGAGATCTGCCGGCTTTTGCAGGCACTTCAGCGAAATCATTTCCAGGTCGCGATCAGCCTTCGGGTTCAGCATCCGTGGCGGAAGCGGATCCTGCTCGCGAACCATCAATACCGTATCGACGGCACTCGCCGCCTGAAACGGTGGTCGGCCCGTCAACATCGCATACAGGATCGCGCCCAGGGCATAGATGTCCGTCGCTGAGCTCACTTCGCCGCGCCGACCGGCCGCCTGTTCAGGAGCCATATAGCCAGGCGTTCCCAAAATGGCGCCCGTCAGAGTCAGATTGGCGACAACCGTCGCATCGTTAACACTGTCTGTTGAACCCGATGTCAACCGTTTGGCCAATCCAAAGTCGGTCACATACGTCCTGCCATCGGCATCGATCAGGATATTCGAGGGTTTGAGGTCACGGTGAAGCACGCCGCAACGGTGCGCGTCAGCGATTGCACGGCAGATCGGTTCCAGCATTTCAGCCGCCATTCTCGAAGGAATCGGTCCCTCGGCCAATCGTTTGGCGAGATTCGTCCCTTCGATCAGCTTCATGCTGAAGTAGGGACGCCCTTCGAATTCACCGACCTCGTAGACGTTCACGATATTCGGATGATGCAACTGAGCGGCTGATTCCGCTTCGGCGCGAAACCTTGCAATATCCTCGGTCGACGCATTGTCTCCGCGCAGAATCATTTTGAGTGCGACGATCCGGTCGAGGCTCTTTTGCCGGGCTCGATAAACGACACCCATTCCGCCTCGTCCGAGTTCTCCCAGCAACTCGTAGTCGCCGCAATCTTCCGGCGTGGCTTGTGCGGCAAACGTTCGAGCGGAAGGGAGCGATGAATCGTCGGGAACAAGTTCAGGGATGCTGGCGAAATCTTCCGCGATTTGCATCGTGGCCCACAGTTCGCGAAGTTCGCCCGCGAGTTCCGGGTATTCAAGAATGACAGCCTCCATCGCTGCGGAACTTCCCCCGCGCGATGATTCAAGAACGCGATCCAGTAGTGAAACAAGCAATTCATCGCGATCGCCAGTCATGGACATTTTCCCGTCAATGAAGGACGTTCGCCAAGGATCGCACGCA
>JANXOO010000200.1 GCA_025353525.1 Schlesneria sp.
CAGGCTTCCCGGAGCGCGGTAGATCGATCGTGCCTGGGTGTTCAAAACACCGTCACAGAGCAAGATCGCCGCACCTCCGTTGGTTCCAACCCGAACAGCCGCCCACTCCAACACAAAGCCCACGAATTAACGAGTGCACCACAGAGAAGACAAGATAGAAAAAAGGACTCCTCAAAAAATTCCATGCATGAACGAAGAAATGAGAAACCCCGGTCAGTCTCGCGGAGCGCCCTCGCAACGCGTCTCTTCTCCTTCCTTCTCTGTGCCTCTGCGTCTGTGGTAAAAAATCGTCGCATTTCTCTGCAGCATATCGCCGAGCGATTCGGTCAGTGTCAGCCAAAATGGTTCCGATAGTCATTGATGCGCCGGTCCTGTCGTGAGTGCCACTGGCCGTTGGCCCGCTGGCATTCACGTTTTTTTCATTCTGATTCAGCCCTTCTCTGCGAACAGTTGTTTCAGGGCCGCTTCGTAAATCGGATAGTTGGCGTCGATCGAGAAACGTTCGAGTACCGTTTTGCGACCGGCGCTGCCGATCGATCGGCGCAATGGTTCGTTGATCACTAATTGCCGAAGAAGTAATTCCCAGTCCGCTTCAGTATTGGCTACGAATCCGTTTATTTCGTGGGCGACAATTGACGTGTTCACTCCCACCGGCGACGCAACGGATGCGATTCCCGTCGCCATGTACTGAATCAGTTTGAAACCGCATTTGTATTTGTCCCACTCACTATCGCCGAAGAGTGGCATCAGGCCGATGTCGAGTTCATGAAGTTGTTCAGCTTCACGCGGACCGTCCCAGGCAACGAACCGAACAGCAACGCCAGCCAGATCGACATCTTTCAACGGCCCCTCGTCCGACGAAATTACAACGAGTTCAAAGGGCAAATCGGTCGCGAGTCGACGGAGTGCGGGAGCGACCACTTGCAAGTATCGAATGTTGCCGGGAACGCCCGTCCATCCGATGCGCACGGGCTTTGCATTCAATGGCGAGTGGTCTTTTTCAGTGAAACGAGCTGAATCGACACACGTGGGAATGATGACCGTGTGCGGGTTTCTTGCGGCAGCCCACTCCTGAATGAAGGTGTTTCCGCAAACGATCAAGTCCGCCATCCGCGCCAGTCGCTCGAATTTCTCCGGATATCGCAGGAAAACGGCGTCATCCAGGTCGAGCACGAGTTTTGAACAGGTCTTGCGGAAACGCTCTTCACAGATTGTTGTCGGATCGTCGAAGACTTCGCGATCGATGATGGTCACATTATCCCGTCGACAGCGCGACCATATCCATTGCACATACCGTACAAAGCGTTTCAGCTTTTGGCTTGGCCGAAACCCCAGTCGCGGAAAGAACTCGTACTTCTCGGGAAAACTGTGGGCGACGTGGCATCGGTGGCCGGACGCCTGAAAGTGTTGCACGTACGGGAGCATTCGAAATCGGGAAGATGGCACTCGTTTGCCAGAGGAAAGCATCAAAATTCTCACGCGAGAAATTCCCTTTCAACCCGAATATCATCGCGATCATTCAAACGGATTCTGCTTTGACTGTGTTCCGGGGGCGGCGGAGATATGCTGAAGCATAACCTACGAAAATCGTTCAAGCGGATTCTGCTTTGACGGTGTTCCAGGGCAAGCGGGGCCGAATGACCGGTCCGGCCCAACTGCCAAAATAAACTTCGCGCATTGCTCCGGTATCGTGAACATCGAACGTCAATACGGACTCTTCGGTGACGACGATCCTCGAAGGAACCTGTCCCAGAAAGGCCGAGATCACATAACGTCCTTCGTTTAAAAAATTGCCGGGAATTCGACAGGTCGAGTGATACAACCCGACAGGCTGGGGAACGCCATACCACGGATCGTCAGTCAGACTGACCGATTTGATCGTGTTTGACGCCAGAATAAATGTTCCGTTTGCGTCTTTCAGCCAGAGTGCGGCAAAGTGTTGCTCGTCCGGCACGAGGCTCCAGTAACTGATTTGAATCGAGACTTCCCTTGAAATGTCGATATCTGCTGTCGGGCCGTCGAGACCTTCCTGAAAGACTCGCACCGCGTGCATTCGTACCAGATCCGTGCCGGGAGCAGCCTCTGGTGTCTCCCACACGACTTCACCGGATGCTGATCTGACTTCTGACAGATACTTTCGCACCACGTCGGCGGGTGGGCCCATCGCTGCGATCTTACCGCCATCCAGCAGAATGGCCCGCTGGCACAAATTGGTGATGACCGGCAGGCTGTGCGACACAATCAGAACAGTTTTTCCTTGGCGACTGGATGCACCCATTTTCCCCATGCACTTCTGCTGGAATGCACCGTCTCCGACGGCGAGAACTTCGTCGACAATCAGAATTTCGGGTTCGAGATGAGCCGCCACCGCGAAAGCCAGCCGCACGTACATTCCGCTCGAATAGTATTTGACAGCGGTGTCGAGAAAACGTTCGACCTCAGAGAATTCAACGATTTCATCGAACTTCTTCAGAATCTCGCGGCGGGTCATTCCCAGCACCGCTCCGTTCAGAAAGATATTCTCACGGCCTGTCAGTTCCGGGTGGAAGCCGGTCCCGACTTCCAGCAGACTGCCGACACGACCGCGAATTTCGATCCGGCCCCGGGTCGGTCGCATAATTCGAGCGAGAAGTTTCAGCAGCGTACTTTTCCCGGCTCCGTTCCGCCCGATGATTCCGAAAACTTCGCCTTTTTTGACATCAAACGAGATCTCGTCCAATGCCATGAAACTGCCCACCGACATCGGCGTTTCCGCTTCGCCCGATTTCAGCAACCGCTTCGGCAAACGAGTGATGTTTCTGGCCATGTTTTCCAGGAACTCGGAGAAGCGGTGATAGGTCAGCCGTTGCCCGAGCCGAAACGATTTGGACAAGCCTTCGACGTGTATCGCAAGGTCACTCAAAAAAAACATCCTGTTTCACTAAAGGCCGGAATCAAACGAAGTAATCCATCGGAAGAAAAGGGATCACCTCAATTGGGGCCGTGGCTGGCATCCAACGGGGGTGGTGTCATCATCGTGGCTGACGGTAATACCATATCTGTCTTCCAGAAGTTTGACAGTTTTTGGACAATTTCGATGAATTTCGCCAGATCAAGCGGCTTGGTCAAAAATGCTTCGACAGACAGTTCGCCAAGCTGTGCCTGCTCGCCCTCACCCGTCATCACCACAACGGGCAACGATTTCAGTTCCGGGTCGCAACGGACATTCGCGAGCAATTCTCGACCGTCCATTCCTGGTAATTTGATGTCGAGCAGCAGCAAATCCGGGCGCGGTGCAACTGCATACTTTCCTTCACGGCGCAGGAACCGCATTGCTTCGCCGCCATCGTTCAACCAGGTCAACCGATGTTGTATGTGCCCCTGCTGCAACGCACCAATCGCGATCCGGGCAAATACCAGACTGTCTTCGACCAACAGAATCTCCATCGGTCGGCCAACCGTCTCATGCTGCATCATGAGCCCCCTCTTTTCTGCCACCGGAATAATTCGCAGGCCAGAACAAAATCAGGACGAAGAACGCGCCCATCGGAAGTCCGCACGTCAACGCCATACCGAGATCATAGGATTTTGTCCGGTCGATCCAACGTCCAAACAACGGGTGCAGCGGTGATGATGTCACCCACGCAATCGACCCCAGCAATCCGATGACCTTCCCTTGATGCCGCGTTGAAAGTTCCTGACTGAACGTAAGATAGCAAGGAAACAATCCGAGAGAACCAAAGGCCACCATCAAGAGCACCAGGACCAAACCCGGCCCGGCAGGCAGCCATGGTATCAATCCTCCGGCGGCGACGAGTGCCGCACAAATTCCAAATGCGATGCAACGCGAGCCATGCACGCTGATTCCGAAACGATTCAATAGCCGTGTCAGCAGCCCCGACGACAGACATCCGATGTCTGTTGCCGTATTGTACCAAAACATGAATGCGAGCATCGATTTCTCGTCGTAGCCACGGCCTGACTGCAGAAATTTTGGCATCCAGACTCGAAACAAATGCCAACACGCATTGATCGCGACGACGATTGCCATCAGAACCAAAAACTTGCGATTGAAGATGGCAGAGGCAAACGTGTCTCCATCGTCTGCGTTTCCACTGGCAAGACCGTCAGTCGCAGAACCGTATGGCGAAGCCGGGGCCAGATCGTCTGACCGCGTCGAAAAAATCCATACCACAGCCCATACCGATCCGACTGCCGCGATGACCTGAAAGGCGGGACGCCAACTGCCGGGTGCGTCAGTCAACATTCGCAGCATGATCAACGGCGTGACGATCGCACCGATTGCCGTGCCACTTTGCAGAACACTGTTTCCCAACGCCCGACTTTCCGGAGGCAACAAGCGATGCGTCGTTTTGAGCGCGCACGGCCAGTGCCCTGCTTCGAACAGTCCAAGAAACAGGCGGCAAAACATCAGTCCTGTATAAGTTTCGACAAATCCGGTTAAAAAACCCATCAGCGACCATAGCAACAACACGATTGGATAGAGCCACCGGACATTCGTGCGGTCGGCGATGGTTCCGAACACGATGGCACCCGTGGCAAATGCCAGTCCGAACGCCGTTTCAAGATACCCGTACTGTTCGTCCGACAAATCGAATTCGTTCGTAATTCGTTTCGAGACATTGGCCAGCGTCTGACGATCCATGTAATTGATTGTACTGGCGCACAACAGCAATCCGCAGACCCACCAGGTCCAAAACGTCTTTCTGGCCGACTCGATTGTCATACTGAAGTGTCCTCGATCAAGCCGGCGGGGAAGTTGTTCTGCAAATCATTACAGAAAGAACATTTGTCGGAATGATGCTTCTGCGGGCGTCAATCGAGGGAACCCGCGGAAGCACCCTGTTCCGGTTGAACAGTTTCAGGTGTCATCCGGTTACCTGGTCGCGAAATTCTCCAGAAGTTTCAGTCCGACTTTTTGGCTTTTTTCAGGGTGGAACTGAGTCGCAAACAGGTTCCCTCGTTCCACCATTGATACGAAGGGGATTCCGTAATCTGTCCTTGCCGCGATGACGGATTCGTCACGCGGTCGCACGAAATAGCTGTGGACGAAATAGACCGAGGCATCATCAGGAATGTTCTGCAACAACGAGCACGTCGCCGCTCGGTCGAGAGTGTTCCATCCCATGTGCGGAACCTTCATGTTTGGAATCACCGGAAACCGGACGACATCACCCGACAGGACTCCGAGTCCCTTCCATTCGCCGTCTTCATGGCTGACATCGAACAGAAGTTGCAGGCCAAGGCAGATTCCCAGAAACGGTTTGTCGCGCCGGATGTAATCGCGAATTGATTCGACCAGTTGCAATCGTTCAAGTTCGTGAATCGCGTCCCTGAACGCACCGACGCCGGGCAGAACCAGTTTGTCCGCGCACGCAATCTGTTCGGGAGTTGTCACGATTTCAGCAGCCACGCCGAGTTTCTCGAACGCCTTCTGAACACTCCGCAAATTTCCCATTCCGTAATCGACGATTCTGATCATGGTCTCGTGTTATCGCCTGTTGTCAGAGAAATGAAGTTCGAGCCAGTTCGACGAGCGTTTTGACCATGTGTCCGGTGGCCCCCGCTTCGCGATGCGGTTTGTTTGATGATGCGAATGCAGGGCCGGCGATGTCCAGATGGACCCACGGTTTCTTGCTGACAAAGTGTTGCAAGAACCGGGCCGCTGTAATCGCACCGCCCCATCGTCCCCCCGTGTTTTTGATATCGCCCACGTCGCCCTTGATCAGGTCTTCGTACAGATCCCACATCGGCAATTGCCATACGTCTTCACCGGTCGCCTTTGCCGCTGCGAGAACTGTATTACACCAGTTCTGGTCGTTCGTGAAAGCGCCCGAAACATCCTCACCCAGCGCTACGACACACGCACCCGTCAATGTGGCCAGATCGACAATTCGATCCGCTCCGGCATCCACCGCGTAACTCAACACATCCGCCAGAACAAGTCGACCTTCGGCGTCAGTATTCAGGACTTCGATGGTCACACCGTTGCGAGCGGTCAGGATATCACCCAGTTTGAACGCGGCGCCACCCGGCATATTCTCGACCAGCCCCATGTACCCGACGACATTGACCGGAAGTTTCAGCCGGGCGATTGCCGACATTGCCCCCAGAACTGTTGCCGCACCGGCCATATCACACTTCATCGTCAACATGCCGTCAGTCGGCTTCAGAGACAGGCCACCGCTGTCAAACGTGACGCCCTTTCCGACCAGTGCGAGTCGCGGAGCGTTGGGGCCACCCCCTTGATGTTCGACGATGACCATGCAGGGTGGCTGCGGGCTTCCCTGCGAGACTGCCAGCATCGACCGCATCCGTTCCTGTTCCAGTCGCCGTTGGTCGAAGATATCGAATCGCAGGCCGCATTCCCCGGCGACCGCTCGGGCTCGCTCGGCAAATCCTGTCGGGGTGATCTCTTGCGGCGGACGGTTGACCAGGTCACGGGTCAGATTCATGGCTTGACCGAGGATGGTTCCTCGTTCGATGGCAAGATCCAGGTCGGCAAATCCCGTCGCAAGTTGCAGACTTTTGAATGGATGCCGCACGCGTTCGGTGCGAAACAGGTCCTGTCCTGTCGAGCCAACGATTCCGCACGCCGTTGCCGACGTGATGAATTCTTCAAGCGATAAAGGCCCGACCTTTTCGGACGGCACTGCAATCGCGACGCGCGTCCCGTGTTTGTCGGAAACCGCTCGCATCGCCGTCATCCAAGCCCTGTCGAGCCGGGCGATCGTCAAGTCGCTGGTGGTACCAAGGCCGATGAACAGAATGCGGCTCGCCCCGATCCCGGTGACGCCACGAAGCGGAAGCGTTGATGCCAGCTTTCCCGTCAAATCGCCCGAAGCCTTCAGACGAGAGATGATCCCGCCCAACGCCTGATCGAGTTGTTCCAATGGACCGGCCAGTTCGTCTGATTCGATAACGGGAACGATCAGCCAATCGGCATCAACATGTGTCCACTGCAAA
>JANXOO010000204.1 GCA_025353525.1 Schlesneria sp.
CGAACCAAGTCCATAACTGATCCAGGCACCGTGACTCGGTCGTCCCTGTTGCCCATGGCCGGTATGCAGAAAATAATTCGCGAATGTGTGCTCAGAGAACGGGGCAACCATCGATCGCACGACGGCCAAATCGTCGGCGCAAGATCCAACGTGGGGGAACAGGTCGCTGACGGGAAGCCCGCACTCGCCGTATTGTTGAAACTTCCACGGCGATTTCAGAATTTTGCCAACATTCGCAAACTGGGTCGGTTCGACCTTTCCAATCACTTCGTGCGGCGAACGTCCGTGATATTTGTCCAGCAGCGGTTTGGGATCAAACGTATCGACCTGAGATGGCCCGCCATCCATATACAGAAAGATAATGTTTTTCGCACTGGCCGGGAAATGAGTCACCAGCGGGGCGAGCGAACTTGTGCTGGTTGCGGCCGTTGCCACGTCCCGTGCCAGCAGCGTCGACAATGCGACGGCACCAAATCCGTGTGCTGCCTGTGTCAGCAGATCGCGTCTGCTCAGCGGTCGTTGGAGGTAACGTTGGCATGGAAACATGACGAGTCTCGCGGTTGTTGTCGGTCGCATTTATTCGATGAAGACAAAATCTTTGACATTGAACAGGACGTGGCAAAGATTGCTCCATGCGTCGCGCTGTTCGTCGGGACTTTCGGCACCGTTCGCCGCCAAAAATGTCATCGCTTCAGCAGTTTCGGTGGAGGTGGGGTGCCTGGCAAACGCAGCCACGTACAGCGAATCGATTCGTTGTTCGGCCGACGTGGAGGTATCGGCCAGCACGTGATCGGCCCAAAGCGTCGCTTGTGAAATGATGAACGGATCGTTCATCAAAATCAGAGCCTGAGCGGGGACATTCGAAACCGTTCGACGCCCGACCGTCGAAAACGGTGATGGAGTATCAAATGCTGACATCATCGGCGAAAGAAAATTGCGCCGAACGGCGATGTAAATGCTGCGACGCCCGTCGCCGTCAAGCGGTCCGCTTGCACCTGGTCGTCCCCTTCCCTGCATAAAGTCTGTCAGATGGATTGGAACACTCGGTCCAAACTGTTTTCGATCGAGTCGCCCGGAAACGGCCAGAATCGAATCGCGGATCGATTCTCCTTCCAGCCGTTTGATCGGCATGCGGTGCCACAATTCGTTGTCGGGGTCGAGTGAATCAGCATCGGTCGAGTGACTCGACATCCGGTAGGTATTGCTGAGAACCAGCGAGCGAATCATGGTTTTCGTCGACCAGCCCTGGGTCGCGAATTCGTTCGCCAGATGATCGAGCAATTCGGGATGCGACGGAGCAAGTCCCAGCACTCCCATGTTATCCACCGTCGGTACGATGCCACGTCCAAACAAATGATGCCAGATGCGATTGACGGCGACGCGCGCTGCCAGCGGAGTTCGCAGTATGTCCCGTGCGAGTCCCGCTCGACCGCTGCCACCGACGGACGGATCGGACATCAGGTCTGACCGACCGTTCGCACTGCTCTGAAAGGCTTCCAGAAATCGGCGCGCGACGGGCTCTTTCGGGGAGTTCGAGTTCCCTCGGACGAGCAGGTATTCATCAACGCCATTCCCGTCGAGCATTGCAGGAGCCAACGTCGATTCCCATTGAACCTGTTTGGCCAATTCTGTTTCAGCCAATGAAAGTGACTCGGTCGAAGCGATGAACTCGTCGTTGGAAAAGAGCGACGGGTGCGTGACAACCCAGTCGGCAAGTTCTGCAGTTCCGGGCGGGCGAGACACTCGGTGGCTCATCGATTCTGTCCTGGAATCGTCCGTCGCCAACGACTTAACGTCGGATTCATCATTCAATGACGCGACGGCATTCGCGAATAACTTCGCATAGACAGCGATTTGTCCAGCGTCGTTGCGGTCACTGGCGTCTGGCTTCTCAAGCCACGCCCAATTGACTTCGGGGGATTTCGGACGATCGTTGCATTGCATGACTTTTGCGATGGAGCACGTCCCGTCATCGACGGGCGAAAACTCGACGTGCATCCGATGCCCGCGATAGAGGGTCAGATCGTGCGACACCCACCGCCACTGGTCGTCGGTCTTGTCGAATTGTTGCATGACAGAACCGTGCAACGGGCCGACAACGATCAAATGCGAATTGACTACGACGTAGGCGCGAACTGCGCCCCTCACCTGATACCAGATTTTGTCACTCGTCAGTGTGAATTCGGGCGTACGAACCATTCGTCCGTAGGGACGCCAACTTCCCATCGTCCCGTGATCGACTTCAATATCCGACGCAAATGTGCTCCGATTCCAAAACGGATCCCTTTCCCACCCGCCAACAGTGGCAACGTGCAGTGTAGGTCGCGCAAGACTGCCCTCGACAGTCATTCGACCTCGCCTGATCGGTCGCAATCCGAACGAAACCCCGTCCTGAATCGGTGAGTTGAATTCGGGGTCACCGAAATCAATTACCACTTCCTTTGGCGTCGACGTGTCTGACTTTGAATTCAAATCGGACGGAACGCTGCGATCGCTTCGGAACAGGCCGTAGAGCGGATGCCGTTCGTCGTGTTTTGCAAGTGCCAATTCGCTGCACCATCGTCCCAAAAGGCGTTCGTCCAGTCGCTCACCGGTTGCCAGTCGAGTCAGTTTGTCGCACGTTGCCGACTTTGTTGTTGCCTTCGCGTCAACCAATCCAACACCGTTATCGACCTCTTGCCGGGCAACCAGTAGATATCGGTCGAGCTTCTCGAAAACCGGCTTTGTGTAGTCGACAAATCTTCTGGCAATCTCGCGACGCGATTGAGTGCGAAGTTCGTCCAGTTCGGTTGCAATACGATGATGTTGCTCACTCGTATCAACGCGCACCTGCCTGTAACTTCCTCCAAGTGCATATCCGGCCAGTGCGTAATAGTCCCGTTGCGAGATTGCGTCGAACTTGTGGTCGTGGCAGCGAGCACAAGCGACCGTCAGCCCGAGAAACGTTTTTGACAACACATCGATCCGGTTATCGATGCGATCGGTTTCATCCTTGCGAATGTCAACAGGCGAATGGCATTCTTCGCCGAGGAACCAGAAGCCCGTCCCCAGGATCGATTCGTTGATGCGCAGAGAATTGGGCGAAACGTTGCCCGTGTCATTGCGCCAGCGGGGTTCGATCAGATCGCCGGCAATGTGTTCGGTCAGGAACCGGTCGTAAGGGACATCGGCATTGAGGGCCCGGATGACATAATCGCGGTATTGCCATGCATTCGGAATCACCGGTTCGAACTCGTGGCCGCGCGTTTCCGCATATCGCGTCAGGTCCAGCCAGTGCCTCCCCCATCGTTCGCCGAAATGGAGCGAGTTCAGCAATCGATCGACGACCTTGTCGTAGGCCTCGGGCCGTACATCAGCAACAAAGGCCTCGACTTCGTCCGATGTCGGAGGAAGTCCCGTCAGATCGAAGTAAACCCGTCTCAAAAGGGTTCGCTTCCCGGCAGGAGACGATGGATTAATCCCATTGGCTTCCAATCGAGCCAGGATAAACCTGTCGACGGCAGTGACTGGCCAGTCCGCTCGAAGGACGGCAGGCGGTTTCGCGTTGTTAAGGGGTTGCCAACACCAGTGGGTTGCCATTCGTGAGGACAGATCGAACGGCTTGACGTTACCGGCCGCAGACGATGCGGCTTCATTCGGCCAGGGAATGCCCATCGTGACCCACTTCGTCAGAACCGCGATCTCATCTGCGGGCAGCTTCGATTTTGGCGGCATCTGATACAGATCGCCATAATTGATCGCCGAGACTATCAGACTTTCGGTCGGTTTTTGAACAGACACCGCAGGGCCTGTATCGCCACCACGAAGGAGTCCGTCCCGAGAATCGACAGTCAGCCCGCCTTTGGGCGAGCGATTGCCAGTCGAGTGACATTCATAACAACGCGCGACAAGAATCGGTCGAACTTCCTTTTCGAAGAATTCGAGCGACGCGCCCCCCTGATCCTGCAACTCTTCGGCGCGGCAGGTCGAAACAGCGAACAATCCAGGGCACAGAAGCCACAGGACCATCGAACGGAAGTATCGTTCCATCAACAGCTCCGACCATTGACAACACAGGCACCCGAAACGACAACGAATTCGGGCCAACCCGTTAAGCATATTCGTCGAGCCCCTCCCGTCACAAGGGGCCGCAACCCGGTTGGCAAAGCCAACACAGAACAAGAGCCGAATGACGGAAAACATCACTTTATTATTCAGTGATGAAATGTTGAGTTGCAGCTATCCGGAAAGGGCATTTCGGTAGAATTCGACGGTCTTGCGCACGCCCGCTTCCAGCGAGACGGGGCGCCAATCGGGGAACAGCGATGAGATATAGCGGGGGTTCGGCGGAATATTGGACGGGATTGTGGGGCCATCAATGGTCATCATCTCCCGTGAGCCCGGAACTACGCGATCGATGATATCGACGAATTCTTCAATGGTGGCCAGTTGGCTCGGCAGATCCACGACCGTCGATCCAGGCGGCGTCTCCATTGCTGATCGAACGAACGCCAGGGCGACATCTTCCACATAGTCATAGCCGACTCGTCCCCGATAATTGATCGAATACGGTTGCCCCAATGCCGCTGCCCTGGCTGCTTGAGACGGCCCCGCCGTCAAACCCACAGTACGTTCCGGCCCGTAGGCGACATGCGGCCGAATTCCGACGGACGCGATCTGAAAATGCCGCCAGTACTGCTCGGCGATCAAATCGAACGCCATTTTGAACGATCCGTAAAACGATGGCGGTCGATTATCCGCCGCAGTCAATCCGCCAGCAGACATGTCTGTCGCGATCAACGAATCATCGTCGGCTTCCGGGCCATAAACGGCATACGAACTCGCGTACGAGATCCCGCGAATCTGACCTGAATTGAGGCGAGCCAACTCAAACAACCCCACGCTGCCAAGCACATTAATTTCACATCCGGCATAGGGGTCTTCCTGGCAACCCGGTGTCAGCAATGCCGCCAGGTGAATGATCCGCGAAACACGGTGGTCGGCGACAACACGCGACAACAGTGCACGATCCAGGAGTGAACCGGCGACAAATTGGATTCGACTGGCGGCTTCTCCAAGAATGCGCTGCCAGCGTTCAGAGTTCTTCTGCAAGTCAAACACGACCGGAGACAGGCCACGCGACAAAAGTTCGCGCAGAACCCAGGTCCCGATAAACCCGCCCCCACCCGTTACTAAAACCGACTCGCTCATCTCTGTGGCCCTTATTCACGACGTTTGGCAACTTCTCACCGTACGGTGCAAACGCCGCCAGATTCGCAACGGTTTCGCGGAGCTTTCGTATCGCAGGAACGCTGCACGACGCGACCGGCAGGAACGAAAACAACGGTCGCCAAAGAAGTATCAAATCTCATTATGGCCGACCCGGCAGAACCCGCAATCCATCGAAGCCCATATTGTGACCCGGATGCCATTCTGTGGGGTGCGGTCCGATCGTCACCGCTGAAAATACAGGGAAATCGCGTTTTTTTGAGGAATGGAGATGTGTGACCGAATTCCTCGAAAGTGCTCTATGCAAAAACGGCGTTCCTCACGCATGCTGTTGGTTACGAAGCTAAAGTTCACGGAAGGAACACGTTCATGCAGGATGCTATGCGAATCAACCGCTTTTTCACAATCGTGATTCGGATGACGGGTTGGGATTTGTTGGTCGATCTCTGTCCGATCTTGTTGAGGATTGCTCGACTGATAAGCCGGTTTTGCGACGGCGAAATTGTCAGACACCCGTGATGGTTATGCCACTGTTTCTTTTCTTACGCGAAGGGGAGCGAAAATGCTCACGCACAGGCGAAGAAGCCAAACGTCAGTAGTCAAATGAGAGTTTGTCCTTCTGATATTCTTCCAATGTAATTTCTGCAGTAAAGGCGCATGGTCCCTTGGAATCGCGTAATCGCTCTAATGTGAGCTGAGCCTTAATTGGCTCCCATTGTAATGAATGTGCTCCGGCGCTGCATCTGATATGCGGACTGGGATCATCAAGGCAAGAAACAATCGCTGCTCGGCCTTCGGGCAGATCACGAAGTTGCTTGAAACAAGCATGCATTTTATCAAACCACATATTCGCAACTTTCGGATCGGAAGCAGAAGTCCCTTCAGCTCCCTCTCGATAACCTGC
>JANXOO010000251.1 GCA_025353525.1 Schlesneria sp.
GGTCGCAAGGAGGACCTCCCGCTGGTCCCTCGACGAACTCCAGAATGAAATAATAATGTTCTGCGGAACGGCCTCGTTCCAAGATCGTCACGATGTTCGGGTGCGTCAGCCGCGCAAGCGTGGCCGCTTCTCGGTCGAAGCGTTCGACGATGTCGCTTCGCGAGGCGAACTCGGGTGCGAGCACCTTGATCGCAACTCGACGATTGAGCGAGACTTGGCGTGCTTCGAGCACTGCCCCCATGCCTCCCTGACCGATCAATCGCACAATTTCGAATCCGATCACGTTCAAGTCGGTCATAGCAAATTCGGAGGGAGCTGGTTTTGCGACCGCCTGTGTCGCCGAATTGAGTACGCCGCCGCGATCAGTTCCAAACAAGGATGATTCCGAAAGTCCTGACCGGTCATCAGATCTGCCGATTACTTCATCGATTGACGGGTTCGTCGCATCCAAATCATTGACTCTCGTTGGTAGCTATGCGAAAGCAGATTCATTCGGGAAACGCTGCAATTACATGTAGTGAAACGACTTATCGTCACCCAATGGGAGCAGCCGCACTGCTGAACGGCTTCGTGTTCATGAGCGTGTTCTTGGTTAAGGAATCAACTACTTGTTCGCCAGCAATGGCAAGCGGACGGAGAAACAGCATCAACGTAGGCGGTGCGAAACCTCGCATGAATCGCCGTTCAATTCTGATACCGCATTGGTTGTACAATTTCAATTCCATGCCCATAATTAGTTGAAAATCGGAGATGCCTCCCCAAGCGAGTCGGGAAACCACGTTTGCTCAACCAACCCTGCTGGATTTGGCCCAGAGTGGAAGGGTTCCACAAGTGAACTCTTCAGTCGCGAAGCCATCCATATCGATCTTCTTTGACGCCGATGCCCCTGACTATATTTCTGCCGTCTTCGTCCGTCGCGGCTAGGGCTCGAAGGTGGGTTCCCTGGCCGCGACGGACGATAACGGTCAGATCAACGGCGTCAATGTCTGATGAATTTGCGTGAGGGATCGTAGCGAAGATGTCTTCATCGCAGTGTAGGGCCCGACCCGAGAGGGGCACGCCCAAACTCCGAATCCGGTTCCGAACAATCTGGCTGACTTATACGAAATTATTGTGGCGGGGATCTCATGATGGTCGTTTCTTGCTCTTCTTGGCGAGTTTTGCCGTCTTGACCGCTTTGCGTCGAATGGGGCTCGGACGCGAAGCCTTTTGTTTTTTTGTCACTTTGGACTCAGCAAGCTCAGCTTCAATCTCCTCAACGGTTGGCAAGGCGGAGCGAAGATTAAATGGCAATGCTCGGGTTAACTCATACTCAGAGATTCCAATCGGTTTATCGACTCCGCGCAACGCATATTCCGCGACAATATGGTTGCGGTCCTGACATAGGATCAACCCAATGGACGGCGCATCTGTGGAATGGCGAAGCTGATCGTCCGCAACGCTTAAGTAGAAGTTCATTTTGCCCGCGTACTCGGGCTTGAACTCTCCTTTCTTCAGGTCGATTACGATGAAGCAACGGAGTTTAAGGTGGTAGAAAAGCAGGTCGAGGAAGAATTCACGATCGCCGACTTCCAGAAAGTGTTGTCGCCCCACGAAGGCGAATCCTTGCCCTAACTCCAACAAGAAGCGTTCGAGTTGATGGAGGAGATTCGTTTCCAACTCACGCTCATGGAACGGTTCCTGAAGCGTCAGGAAATCGAAGATGTAAGGGTCTTTCAGTGTCTGTTGGACCAGGTCGGATTGTGGAGAAGGCAGCGACCGGTCGAAATTGGAGAGCGATTTGCCTTGTCGAAGATGTACATCCGATTGGATCATCAGGAGCAGAATATTGCGGCTCCAGCCATTGGCGAGCGTTTGCTGCATATACCAAACGCGAGCCGCCCGGTCTTTAACTTTCTCCATCAAAAGGATCTGATGAAACCAAGGAATCGACCAGAGAAGCGAATCCGGCAATTTTGCCGCAGCCTGCGGCAACTCCTTGGTCGATTTCAATTTTGCCGCGGGCTGCGGCAAAAAGTCATCGGGCTTTGTGTACTCGCGATAGAAGGCGATCATGCGTCCGATGTTTCGTTCGGAGAAGCCCTTCACTTCGGGCAATTCATTTTTCAATTCACGGGCCAGCCGAGGGATGACGGCAGCCCCCCAGCCTTCCTGCCGCTGGCGTCCGGCAATGATGCGACCGATGTCCCAGTAAAGCTGCACCAGTTCAGCGTTGACCGCCAACATGGCGCGAGTCTGAGCCTGTTGAATACGATTTTTGACTTCTTTTAGAAGAATCGGGAAGTCGGCGGGAACTGGTAGGATCTTTTTACTCATGTCACCCTCGCGCGGATTTGATGTCGCATCGTTCGAGAAGCGGTAATGGTACGACACCGACTTGTCAAGAAAGGTGTTGACGACTGTCGACAATCGTCAAACGCGCGGATGTGCCTGAATGCATCAGTAGGGTCAATCGGTAAAAGCCCGCTCGACAGCGACGGAAGGATCAGTCGAAGAGATAACGTTGTCTGAGCCGAGGAGTGCGTTGACAAGTCCTAGCCTGAATTGCGCACCGAGTTCCATCGAAATCGCCTTTCCGCACGTAATAAGTGATTGTTAGGTCAGCACTTACTCACGGACGGGAGGCATTGAATGGGCGATACAGAGTGTACTCGGCAATTAGAGCTTTTGAAGTTGGTCGCCAGCAGGTCACGATGGATTTTG
>JANXOO010000265.1 GCA_025353525.1 Schlesneria sp.
GCCGGTGCCGGATCGGGATACGCTTCGACGTTCACGTTCTGGAACGAATGCATTCCGACTGCGGCCAATGCGAGGGTTGCCAGGATCACAATCAGCGGATTGTGTACCGACCACTTGATCAGTTGCGCGACCATTGGATTACCTCTGTTGCTGTGAAAAGTCTTCGAGCTCGAGTAATCCTCCAGCGATGACGGCATCCGAGACGTGTACCTCTTGCAGGCCCGCTGCTTTTTGCTCGTCGCTCAATTCACTGCGGACGTAGACGACGTCGAAATAGCGTTGCACGATCCGGACGCGACGGCGATGAAACTTATGAACGGCGGGATCGGCTTGCACGAAAACGATCGCATCGCTGCCGACATCGATCACGGCATTGGCAGGAATCTCGACGACTCCCGGTTCAACGGGAATTCCGACATCAGCCGTTACGAACTGATTCGCTCGCAGAATGCCTGGATTTCGGACGGATCCGACCAGCAGCGCCATGTGCTCGTTCGGATCGATCATTGGCGAAAATCGGTCGATTTCACCGGGGATTTCGCCGAGTTCCGGATGCGCCGGGACGTTGATCGACACATGCAGCGGCTTCGGCAATTGTTCGAGTACGGGCAAATCTTCTTCGTACGGATGTAACCAGACGGCAAGCACGCTGATGTCTGCGACCTTGAACAGGTCGGCGTTGGCGTCAACGATTTCGCCTACGGTGACGTTCTTTTCGACGATCACTCCGCTGATGGGCGAGGTCACGATGACCTGAGGCCAGTCGTGCGCGTATGATTTGTCCGTTTCCTGGCTGAGGTGGATCTTTTCCGCCGAGTCCTTCACTTGTTTGATGTCCGCTTCCGTGACCTGGTACGCCCTGAGTGTCGCTTCGGCAGAGAAGGCTGCGATGACGAGTTGCTCGACCTTCGCCTTCTGCTCTCGCAAATCGCGCTCGGAAACCCCCCCTTCCTTTGCCAAATCGAGCAGGTTTTTTGCCGTTTGTTTCTCGACCCGCAATTTGGCGAGAGAATCGGCGAGCTGACTCTTTTTCTCACCCAGGTCTTTGCTCCAGATGATCGCAATCGGGAACCCCGCTTCGACGACATCGCAATACTGAATCGTGCGGGTTCCTTTATCGATCAATTGAGGCAACTGTGACCTCAATCCTTTGATTGTTGCCAGTTCCACGATCTGACCGGGAAATCTGGCGCGGATATCCGCTTGCCGATTCGAATCGATCGCCAGCGAACCTCGCAAATGTAGAACCTTCGAGAACCGGGGTACAACTGCCGCTTCTGTTTTCAATCGCATTGCCCGCACCGTCGACACAGACAACGTGACGAATTCGGGAATTGCGTGGTCGGTCCCGGAGGATGTTGCTGAAACTGACTTCGTTTCACGATCGCGGTCGTTCCTCGAACGCCGCATTTGAAAGGCCGTCCAGCCGATGCCGATCGTCACGACGATTGCCACAACGGCCAGAGCCATTTTTCCGGGCATCAGCGTTCGCGGCTTGTTTGTCATTTCCGTCCCTCGTTGAAATGCATGTCCGGCATCGGGCCACACTGCGCCGCGAGCATCATCGTATGCCCAACTCTTACGACAGGGAAGTGGCAACATCTGCCGATTGCTCTTGCACCAGATCGACCAACGCCGCGAGGAACTTGCGAAGATAGAGCAGTCTCGGCAGGCATTTGCTCACACGTTGGATTCACACGGTTAATTCGACTCGGAAATACTTCAGGAACCCGCAGAATCCTCACGATAGGAATCCAGTGACAAACGCGATCAATTGTTATTCGCGGAAAAATCGCTTTGGTCAGCGGCATTGGATCGGCGGCGGATCAACGAACGATGGCGATGTTGCGAACCGGCGATACAAAAGTCGGACTTTAATATTGCCGGAATTTTCTTGCGGTTCCAGGAACGTATGAATCCACTCAAAAATAGACGGATTCCCCTTAAAGCGGATCGCTCGATCACCGCCCGGAAACTTCGTTGGTTCCTTTTCAGTATTTCTTCTTTTGTGTTTCTGACAGGCTGCCGAAATCCGGGATCATTGTTCCATGGAACAAGCCTTACAGGCTTTGATCGCAACTTTGAACAAAAACCGTCTTTCAATCCCCGGTCATCGTCGGCACGGACAAAGGAACCGATCTCTTCGGTGGCCAAACCTGCGAGATCATCGTTGTCTGCGGTGAAACGAAAGAATTCGTCTTCGGCCCCGTTCGATGAACCGGCAGCGGATGAGAACAGCGAAAACGAACCCGATCACGAAGTCGACTCAAAAATCTCAGCGGATGGATTCACCGGCAATCGAACGTCGCACCGGATTCGGCACAGTGACTCACATCCGATCAACCGGTTCAATCATGTTGACGACGATCACGACGATGTCGTTAAAACGGCCAGCTTTCGCGACGATGACAACGACGACAATTCGATCATTCCGGTTTCGGCAAACGATGAATACGAAGACGCTTCCGCTCCGGTGCCACCTGCTCCCGACGACACGAGCGTCAGTTTGAAATTGACATTTCCGCCCGAGATTCCCGGTGCCAATTCTCCTGGCCTCTTATTTCCCGACGACGACGAAACAAACCCCGAGAATAAACTGGCGGCGATCAGAACGCTGTTTCCCCGTCCGGTCGATCCGAAGTCGCTCGTGGCTCCGTCGGAACGTCAGATGACACTTGAGGAACTGGAAGAACTGGCTCTGCGCAACAGTCCGATCATCGCACAAGCACTCGCCAGCATTACCATGAGCCAGGGTACAACGATTCAGCAAGGCCTGTATCCGAACCCGGTCGTGGGATATGAAGCAGATACTGTTGGTTCGTCGTATACACGCAACTATCAGGGGGTCTATCTCGCCCAGCAAATCAAAGTGGCGGGCAAGTTGGGGCTGCAACGGGCTGCTGCGAACATGGATCTTGCCAACGCGCAACTGGGATACGAGAAGACGCGGCAGGATGTGCTGCATCAGGTTCGCGTCGGGTATTTTCATGTTCTCGTCGCTCAGGAATCGTCGCACATCAACGAAGCACTGGTTCGCTTTACGAATCAGATTTACACGCGAATGGTCGGGCGACTCAATCTCGGTCAGCAGGCCGGGTACGAATTGACTCAGTTAAGAACGCTCTCGAAACAGGCTTACACCGGCTGGGTCCAGTCGCAAAACCGTTACATTTCTGCCTGGAAGCAACTGGCCGTCAGCACGGGGACGCCGGAACTTCCGCTTGCAAACCTCGAGGGACGGGTCGATATGCCGGTCCCGAACCTCAATTTTGACGCAGTCCTGGAACGGGTTCTTTCCGTTCATCCGGATCTGCAAGCCTCGCGGAATCTGATTTCCCAGGCGAAGTACCAGTTGAAATTGCAACGAGCCATCCCGATCCCCGATCCGACCGTCGCGGGTGTCTTCCAGAATGACTCGACCACACCGGGTTTTCAGCGAACGTCATACAACCTGAACGTCTCGTTTCCCCTTCCGCTGTACGACAGAAATCAGGGAAATATCCGCAACGCTCTGGGTCGAGTGGAAATGAATTCCCGGTTGCCGGTCGTCACTGAAAACCGGCTCACGAACGAATTGGCCGATGCTTTCGAACGATACTCCAATGGCCGAACTCAATCTGAACTGTTTCGCGATCAGATCCTTCCCGATCTGGCGCGCACGTACCGGGGATACTACAAAGCTCATATCAACAACTCGCAAAAAGTCGGCTTCAGCGACATCATCGTCGCGCAGCAGAATCTGTCGTCGGGAGTTTCCAGCTACATCGGAGCATTGGTGACACAGTGGGTGGCACTCGCTGACATTGCCAATCTGATGCAAATTCAGGACTTTCGATCGGTCTTCTCGTTCCCGGCGAATGACCTCGGTCTTCCGAACGTCGGAACCCTGCCCGCCAACTTGCAGGAAGGGGGCCAGCCATGACCAGTCGGTCCCTGTTTCTGTTATCGATACTTGCGATTTCTATTGGCGCGGTCGGGGCGAGCGAACGGGTTCGAGAACCTGCCTGGCCGGTCGAAAGCGTTGTCTCTGCGTTCTGGTCGTCCGGGCGGAACGAGATCATTCAGGTTTCCGATTCGATTTCCGGTGAAGCTGCCGGGGGAGAGTTACCAAAGCCATTGAGTGCATCGCCGCCCGCCGACCCCGATTTGCCTGCGTGGGGACGTTACCTCAATCCAAATTCCGTTTCGGCAGCACTGCCGCCTGCCGAGTACGAACTTGTCGGGCCCCCCAACGGATTCCTGCATCAAAATGCCGACGACCAAAGATACCGAGCCATCGTCTCGGACCCCGATTCCGTGCTGGCGATGGACGATCTGTTTGGCCAATCGGTCGATCTTAAACGGCCCGACGGAATGGCTCCGATCGGCATGTTCGGCGATCACACTCTTCCAGCGGGAAAAGCCTTTATTTCGTACCGCTATCTTCAGAATGCGTACGAACGGAATTATGTCGGATCGAGTCGAGCCGGAGTTCCCGCAGGATATCCGTTCGCCCCCACTCATATGTTGCAAAACTCGCAAGTGGCTCTCGTCGAATACGGTGCAACGCAAGATTTCACCGTATTGGCCTGGTTGCCGTTTCAGCACAACGAAATCAACTCGCAAACATCTACCGGTCAGTACCATGCGACGTTTACGAATCCAGGAGATATCCGGCTGATGGGACTACTGGTTGTGGGTCGAGGGGATCGATCCCAGTCGCACGTGAATTTCGGACTGAGTCTTCCCGTCGGCTTCCTGGAACAATCCGTTTTTCAATCGGGAGGATCGACGACGGTTGGTCCTTCGTCGACAGTGCCTAACCTTCCCTATCAGCTTAGGACCAGTTCGGGAACTTACGACGTGTTACTTGGTTACACGTACCGTCGGCAGACCGACTTCTGGACATGGGGCGGACAAGTCAACGGCGTCATTCCGACCGGCAAAAACACGTTGAACTATGAATTGGGGAATCAGTTGCAAGCGACGACGTGGTTATCGCGACGCTGGTCGGATCGCTGGAGCACATCGGCCCGGCTTGACGGTCGCCTGATCGAAAACATCCACGGTGCAGACGTGCGACTGGTCCAGTCTCTGTCGCCCGCCAATCAACCGCACGCCCAGGCCTCGCGGTCTGTGACGGGATTGTTGGGGGTGAACTACCTGCTCAACCGACCCGGTCACAGGATCGGGGAACAGCGGCTGTTTCTGGAATCGGGGGTGCCACTGTACCAGTGGGTCGACGGCCAACAGTTGGGACTGACCTGGACTCTGAACGCGGGCTGGGGCATGGCATACTGAACGCGGGCTGAACCATGTCGGTCTGAACGTCGAATCCCGGTCGCCTTACGTCAGCACTCGATCACCAACTGGAATGCGTCGCCGAGCAGCTTGACCAGTTTGCCGACGAAGCGGGCTGCGTCGGCACCATTGACGACGCGGTGATCGTACGAGAGTGACAGTGGCAGCATCAGGCGTTCGATGACTTCGCCGCTGTGAAGCTGCAATTGCTTCTGGCTGCGTGACATCCCCAAAATCGCGACTTCAGGATAGTTCACGATTGGCGTAAAAGCGGTCCCGCCGATCCCGCCCAGGTTCGTAATCGTAAACGTTCCACCTTGCATTTCGCTGACCTGCAATTTGCGATCGCGAGCCTTTCCGGCAAGTTCCGTCAATTCGACGGCCAGTTGCAAAACCGACTTCTTGTCGACATCGCGAATAACGGGAACGACTAAACCATTGGGTGTGTCGACGGCCACACCGATGTGGTAGTAGCGCTTCAGAACGAGCTCTGTTTTAGCGGAATCGTAACTGGCGTTAAAATCAGGAAACTCTTTCAGGCATGCAACGACAGCCTTCAGGGCGAGTGCCGTCATCGTGACCTTGGGCGAACCCTTTGCCGCTGTTTCAACGTAATGTTTGCGAGCCGCTTCCGTTTCAGTGATGTCGGCCAGATCGTGTTGCGTCACGTGAGGAATGAGCTGCCATGCAAGGCTGAGGTTGTTCGCCACGGTCTTTTGCAATTTGGAATATGCCCGGCGATCGGTCGGCCCGAATTGCGAGAAATCGGGAAGTGGAGGTTCGACAATACCCCGTCCCCCGCCCGAACCACTGCCCGCGACCGCTCGTGCCACGTCTTCAAGAGTGATGCGACCTCCCGAACCGGTCCCCGGAATATTGGCGAGGTTCACACCCATTTCGCGAGCCAGTCGACGGGTGGCAGGTCCGGCGGGAAGCGGCAAATCGCGACCACCCGGAAGCGGTGCGACGACGGTGGGTATCGCTTTGGCAATCGCCGCTTTGTCACCCCCGTTGCGACTGCCGACCGCAGCCTGACTCGATGCCGATGCCATGGCAGGTTGGCTGGCCCCTTTCGCCGATGATCCTGCCGCACCGGGTTCGATCGCCAGCAATGCATCGCCTGGCTGGATCGTTTGTCCTTTTTTCACCAGGATTCGGGAAATCGTCCCGCCGTGCGGACATGTCAGATTTAATACCGCTTTGTCGGTTTCGATTTCCATCACGACGTGGCCGGGTTCAATCGTATCACCCACGGCAACGAGAATCGCCGCGATGTCACCGTTTTTGACTCCGTCACCCAGGTTGTCAGCCTTGAATTCAATCGTCATTCGTCCGTCTTTCCCATATTTCTATTGTCAGGAACTCACCCTTTGAGTTCACAACGATGATCGAGCAAATGTTTCATAAACTGAAATCGCGCGTTTTGAATTCGCAAGCAATCGACTGTAAAAGTCGCCGACGTTGTCATTACGCGAAGGCCGGGTCGACCTTTTCGGGATCGATACCGAGGTCCTTCAGGGCACCAGGCAGTTTCTTCGCGTCGAACTGGCCTTCTTTGCTGAGTGCGACCAGTGTGGCGTAGGTGACCGATTCGGCGTCAATCTCGAAGTGGCGTCGAAGCGCTTCCCGTGTTTCGCTGCGACCGTATCCGTCGGTCCCGCAAACCACATACTGGCAGGGAACGTATGGACGAATCTGCTCGGCAACCAGTTGCACATTGTCGCTCGACGAAATGATCGGGCCCTTAATGCCGCTCAATGCTTGTTCAATGTAGCTCACTTTGGGCTTCTTGTCGGAATGCAGCCGGTTCCACCGCGTAATCGACTGGGCGTCGCGTTTCAGTTCGTTGTAGCTTGTGACGCTCCAGACATCGGCTGTGACGGAGTACTTTTCGGCGAGCAAAGCCTTTGCCCGAACGACTTCTTGCAGAATCGGTCCGCTGCCGAACAATTGGGGGCGTCTGGCTCGTTGAGCGGCCGAAACAGCAGGGTCGAGCGGGTAAAGGCCCTTGATGATCCCCGTTTCAACTCCGGCAGGCATTTCTGGCATGACGTAGTTTTCGTTGTAAACCGAAAGGTAATAGAAGACATCTTCCCCTTCGGCATACATCCGCCTCAGTCCATCCCGAACGATTGTACACAATTCGTAGCCGTAAGCCGGGTCATAGGCGATCAGGTTGGGCACGGTCCCTGCCATCAACTGGCTGTGACCGTCTTCGTGCTGCAAGCCTTCACCGTTAAGCGTCGTTCGACCGGACGTTCCACCGCAAAGGAATCCTTTGCAGCGGGAATCCCCGGCCAACCAGATCAGGTCGCCAACACGTTGAAATCCGAACATCGAATAATAAATGTAAAACGGAATCATGTTCAGGCCGACGTTGGCATAGGCCGTTCCGGCGGCGATGAACGATGACATGGCACCGGCTTCGTCGATTCCTTCCATCAGAATCTGACCCGTTCGCGATTCCTTGTAGGCCTTGGGCGTCCCTTCATCAACGGGCGTATAGAGCTGGCCCTTGCTGGAATAGATTCCGAACAGCGAGAACAGTGCCTCCATCCCGAACGTTTGAGCCTCGTCGGGAATGATCGGTACGATTCGAGTGCCGACTGATTTGTCGCGAATGAGGAACTTGATGATTTCGGACAGAACCGTCGTCGTCGAGCGTTCACGCGTCGATGTTGCTGCCGCTTCGATCATCAGCGATGTCGCGGGAATCGCCAGACGTTCTTTGGTTGGCACGCGCACGGGAAGATAACCGCCAAGCTTTTGTCGGTGATCGTGCAGATACTTCATTTCAGGACTATCGGCGGGCGGACGATAAAAGATCGCCGCTCGGGCCTGTTCATCGGTCAGCGGAAGGTTAAACCGGTCGCGAATGTGGATCAGCGACTGATCGTTAAGCCCCTTGGTCTGGTGAGCCGTGTTTTTGCCTTCGCCCTCGTCCCCCATCCCCAACCCCTTGACGGTATGTGCCAGCACAACCGTCGGAGCCCCCTTGTGATGAGTCGCGGCCTGATAGGCAGCAAAGACCTTGACCGGATCGTGCCCGCCACGACGCAAATCACGAATCTGCTCGTCACTCAGATGTTCGACAAGCTTCAGTAAATCAGGGTGACGTCCGAAAAAATCGTCCCGGATGTAGGCGCCTGTTTCAACAATGTATTTCTGGAATTGGCCGTCGACGACCTCGCCCAGTGTCTTGACCAGAATGCCGGTATCGTCGGCATCCAGCAATGGCTGCCAATCGCTGCCCCAGACGATCTTGATGACGTTCCAGCCCGCACCCCGGAAAATTCCTTCCAGTTCCTGAATAATCTTGCCGTTCCCTCGAACAGGACCGTCCAGACGCTGTAAATTGCAGTTGATGACCCAGGTCAGATTGTCGAGGTTTTCGCGAGAGGCCATCGAGATCGCGCCAAGCGATTCAGGTTCGTCGACTTCGCCGTCACCCAGGAACGCCCAGACTCGCGATTTTGATGTATCGAGCAGGTTTCTGTGCTCGAGGTATCGGAGAAACCTCGCCTGGTAAATCGAACAGATGGGACCAAGGCCCATCGAGACCGTCGGGAATTGCCAAAAATCGGGCATCAGCCAGGGATGTGGATATGACGAAAGACCCTGGCCGCGCGGAAGTTCGCGTCGGAAATTGACGAGGTTTTCTTCTGTCAGTCGTCCTTCAACGAATGCCCGGGAATACATCCCAGGTGACGAATGCCCCTGAAAATAAATCATGTCGCCCGTGTGATCTTTGGATCGGGCATGGAAAAAATGATTGAAACCGGTCTCAACCAGCGTTGCTGACGAAGCGAACGTGGAAATGTGTCCGCCGACACCAGAGTCGGTACGATAGGCGCGGACCACCATTGCCATGGCATTCCAGCGAATGATACTTCGCAGACGCCGTTCGATCGCTCGGTCACCAGGAAACGGCGGCTCGGCTTCAGGAGGGATTGTATTCACGTACGGCGTTGTCACCGACGGAACCACGGGAACAGACTGGGCCTGAGCCCTTGAATAAAGCCGAGTCAGCATCTGGCTGAGCGCCGCCGGGCCATAGCGGTGTAACAGGTCGTCGACGGACTCCAGCCATTCGTCCATCTCCAGAGGATCGATGGCTGGTACCGTAACGTCGGAAATTTCATCGACTGCCGGTGTGACAGCAGCCGCCGGAGCGACGTCTGTGCGACGACTTGCAGGTGCTGCTTGAAGTGTGCTTGCCATATTTTTTGCCAACCTCAGTATTTAATTCAGGCACGTCGGTCAATACGCGTGAACCATGTGCGCAGTAAACGGACGATCATCGCCCGGCCCGATAGCCGTTGTCGAGTGTATCGCTTAATCCCATACGACTGTGCATCGTAGCAGGAGATTTCGAGTCTGCACAGATTGCGCCAGCCAGGATCCGGCAGCAACTTTTCTCCCCGACGATTTCGGAGCCCGATTTCGGGAAGTTCAGGTCTCTGACGCAGCCTCAGGTCGTCATTTCCAGTCCAAAAGCGATGCTCTCTTGTTGACAGCCTTGTTTTTTCGGGTGAAGTGAATTTTTTACTCGTTTTTCCCGAAATTTCGGAAAAACAGCCGTGCTCAATAGCCGTCACCGGAAACGGAAGCAAATCGAAGACTTTGAAAAACTCGCTCCAATTCCGCCGATCAACGACGGCGGTTTGTAGTCTTTTGTAGGGTGGGCCGAGTCTTCGAGTCCCACCATCGTGCAGGTGATTCCGGAGTCAGACTCGGCGATTCGCCTCACTCCGCGTTCATGGTCTAATTTGACCATTTTCTGTGTCTGATGTGTAGATTACACTTTGGTGGTGGGACTCGATGAC
>JANXOO010000303.1 GCA_025353525.1 Schlesneria sp.
CTCAGGGTTTGATCTTCGTCGACGGCCAACTGTTTGAAGGGACGGGTACAAAAGGGCAATCGTCGTTGCGACTCGTCGATCTGAAGACGGGGAAAGTGGAAAAGTTCGCGCCGCTTGATGCTCATTACTTTGGCGAAGGGATTACGCTATTGAATAATCGGATCTATCAATTGACCTGGCAAAATCGTATCGGACTCGTTTATGACCCGGACACGTTCGATATCGAAAAAACGTTTCAGTACACCGGGGAAGGCTGGGGGCTGACAAACGACGGCAAACAACTGATTATGAGCGACGGTTCGGCGACGATCCGGTTTCTCGATCCGCAGACGTTTGAAGTTGCGAAACGGATCACGGCCCACAGTTCAGATGGCAAAATCAGCAAATTGAATGAACTCGAATACGTTAACGATGAAATCTGGGCGAACGTATGGTACGAAGACCGGATCGCGAGGATCTCGCCTAAAACCGGCGAATTAATCGGGTGGATCGATCTCAGCAACCTGTATCCTAAAAATCGCCGCGCCACCACGGAAGACGTTCTGAATGGAATCGCGTACGATACAGAAAACAAACGTCTCTTCGTAACGGGCAAGAACTGGCCGCAACTGTTTGAGATCAGCGTCGGTCGCAAATAGGAATATGTCCTGACGATGGATGCTTCGCATTTCCTCGATCTTGTTGTTTTGTCGGCCTATCTGATCGGTGTTGTCGGGTTCGGCTGCTGGTTTGCATTGCGGGCCAATTCGTCCGATCAATACATGTCGGCGGGACGCTCCATTCCTGGCTGGGCTGTCGGGATGTCGATTGTCGGTTCCTACATCAGCAGCATCAGCTTTATTGCGAATCCGGGGAAAGCCTTTCACGACAACTGGAACCCGTTCGTCTTCGCCCTGTCGATGCCCCTTGCCGCATGGATTTCGGTCAGGTATTTCGTGCCCTTTTATCGACGTCACGGGCACGTTTCTGCGTACGAACATTTCGAAAGCCGGTTCGGACCGTGGGCCAGAACTTACGGAGTGATCTTCTTTTTGCTGACGCAACTCGCGCGGCTCGGAATGATTCTGTACTTGCTGGCATTGGCGTTCGAACCGCTGCTCGGCATGAATGTCACGACAATCATTGTGATCAGCGGTATCGCGATCACGATTTATCCGCTGTTCGGAGGCACAGAAGGGGTCATCTGGACGGGAGTCGTTCAGTCGGCCGTCCTGATTGCCGGTGTTGCAGCTTGCCTTGTCGCGGTTGTCGCAGAAATCGATGGCGGGGCGAACGCGTTATTCAGCGTGGCAATCGAGCACCACAAATTCAGCCTCGGCAACTTCGGACCTGGTATTTCTGAATCGACA
>JANXOO010000315.1 GCA_025353525.1 Schlesneria sp.
GAGGGGCCCGGGGTGAGGGGGCGTCCCCAGAGTTGGGACATTCAAGCGCTCGTCCGCCTGATGTTGACCTCGCAAACGTTCCGTCAATCATCGCGTTTGACGCCGGACCTCCTCAAGCGCGATCCGGAGAATCGTCTCTACGCGCGCGGCCCACGCTTCCGCCTCGACGCCGAGCAGATTCGCGACAACGCCCTTTTCGTCAGCGGCCTCATCAATCTGGACATGGGCGGCCGTGGCGTGAAGCCGTATCAGCCGCCGCGCATCTGGGAGCCGGTCGCGTTCTCCGGATCAAACACGGGAACCTACACGCAGGACAAGGGCACGGCGCTTTTTCGCCGCAGCCTCTACACTTTCATGAAGCGAACCGCGCCGCATCCATTCATGTCAAACTTCGACGCCCCGAACCGCGAGGGCCTGTGCAGCCGGCGCGAACGCAGCAACACACCGCTGCAAGCGCTGCAACTGATGAACGACGTGCAACATTTCGAAGCCGCGAGAGCCCTTGCTGAACGCGTTCTGACGTCCGGCGAAACGACAGGCGAAGGCAGGTTAAATTTTTTGTACCGAACCGTCCTGTCGCGTCGGCCGACAGCCGCAGAGATTCCGCTGTTGACGGCGGCGCTTCACAAACACATAGAATTGTTCGCTGCCGATCCGGATGCCGCGAAAGCGTCGATCCATATTGGCGAGTCGAATCCGAAACAGATTGCTTCGGATATCGAAACGGCCGCGTGGACCATGATGGCCAATCTGATCCTTAACACAGACGAAGTTGTGAACCGGAATTGAAGAATTTGTCATTAGCCGGGCGAATCGGATCGTACACAAATATCGCGACGATCTGATGCCCTGCGGGCCAACGAGGGAGAGCTGAAATGAATCCGCAGTTTGACAGTCTGTCGGCAATGAATCGCCGACAGTTTTTTGGATCGACCGGGATTCGACTCGGTGGAGTCGCAATGGGATTATGTGCCGGATCGTCGCTGATGGCCGGAGACTCCGCCCGAACTCCACAGATGCACGTCCCGCTGCCCGGATTGCCGCACTTTTCGCCCAAAGCGCAGAACGTTATTTATCTTCACATGAATGGCGGTCCTGCACAGATGGATTTGTGGGATTACAAGCCAAAGTCATCTGAGTTCTTCGATGCCGACTTGCCCGCATCCGTTCGAATGGGGCAGCGAATTACGACGATGACCAGCGGGCAAACCCGTTTGCCCGTCGCACCATCGATGTTCAATTTCAAACAGTATGGCCAATGCGGGACCTGGGCCAGCGAGCTGTTGCCATTCACGGCTAAATGCGTTGACGACATCGCGCTCGTCAAGTCTGTCCATACAAATGCAATCAACCACGATCCGGCGTGTACGTTCGTGATGACGGGAAGCGAAGTTCCCGGCAAGCCGAGCCTTGGTTCGTGGCTTTCGTACGGACTCGGCAGCGAGAGCAACGACTTGCCCGGTTTTGTGGTGCTTACACCGACGTGGACATCCGGTGCGGCAGCGCAGGCGTTGTTCACGCGAATGTGGTCGAGTGGATTTTTGTCGAGCAACTATACCGGCTGCGCACTGCGGCACATTGGCGACCCCGTGCTTTATGTGAAGAATCCCCCCGGGATCAGTTCAAAAAATCGCCGCGTCATGCTCGACACGCTCAGCGAGCTCAACCGCCGGACACTTGACCAGTTGGGCGATCCGGAAACGATGACCCGGATGGCTCAATACGAGATGGCATTTCGTATGCAAACCAGCGTTCCTGAATTAACCGATCTGTCACAAGAGACTGCTGCGACACTGGAAATGTACGG
>JANXOO010000316.1 GCA_025353525.1 Schlesneria sp.
TCAGTCCGGTTGCCTTCATCAATCGCCGTGTTTCCCGATGTGCTTCCGCGACCCAGGCTTCGATCTGGTCGGGTTCAGGACTGTATTCAAGTTCGATCGAGATGCAGCCGTCGATTTCCAGTGCCGCGATTTCTTTCAGGTACGGCTCAAACGCAACAACGCCGCGACCAGGGGGAAGATCCCCGTGAACCTTGCCGTCACAGTCCGAGATGTGTACGTGAATGGCCTTCCCCTTCAATCGACGCAGTTCTTCAGCCGCGACATTCGCGAGGCACAAATGTGACACGTCGATGTTCGCTCGCACAGCTTCGTGGTCGACATCGTCGATAAACCGCACCATGCTGTCGACATTGTTGAGCAGCGACAGCGGGAAGGGTTCCAGTTCCAGCGCGATCTTCAGGCCGAGTTCCTGAGCGTAATCGCCGAGTCGCTGGCAGCTTTCTATTGCAAACCCCCATTGGTCTTCAGGTCGAATCACTTCACGATTCCAGATGTATTCACCCAAGACCAACAGGACGTTCTTCGCCGAGAATTCATAAGCGAGTTCGAGGTACTTCGTGACGCGATCAAGATGAAACCGCTGAACGCTCGGATTGAAGTCGATCAGGCCGGTCGCAACACAACACAACGACACGATTGGTAATCCGACACGCTGGCATTCTCGCCTGATCAGCTGCCGCTCGCAGATGTCGATGTCGAGCGGATCGGCAAAAATATCGATCGTATCAAAACCGAGTTCCTTTGTTTTTTCGATCCCCCACGACGTATTTCGTCCCGACTGAGCCCAGGCTGAATTGATAAGTCCAAGTTTCATAACTGCTCCTCGATAGAAATCGGCATTCGACCGGATGCCTACTGCTGACCACCGGCCGTCAACAAATCGATCGCGACGGCCGCATGGCAAGTCACCATACTGACGATGACCAGTAACCAGCATGTCGCGCTGATCGGACCAGACTTGCGTCGTACTTCGGGTGATGACGGGATTCGCACCGGGAATCTGGATGAATTCAATTCCTGGCCGTCGAGGTGGAACAGTCGCGTACGTGACTGCCACAATGCAAACCCCACGGCAACCGCGGCGACGATGCCGCTCAACATTTCGACTCCGTCCAGAATCGTGAGATGCAGACCTTCCTGAGCGATTTTGGAAGATTCCGACTGCGCGACGATCGTCGCCCACACATTATTCACAAAGTGCAAC
>JANXOO010000343.1 GCA_025353525.1 Schlesneria sp.
ATTCTGACGGCAGATCAATTCCCGTCGCTTGCCCGATGCCAAACCGTCGGGCCCAGTCGACCAGAGCCCGGGGTCCCATGCGCCGTGCGGCCGTGTAGAAGTAGACGTTACACGAACGACACAGCGCATCAGTCAGGGTGACATCGAAATGTCCGACCTGGCTGTGCCGGAATATCAAGCACCGGTGGCTCGCAGGGTTGTCGAGATAGCCGCGACAATGAAGCACTTCCATGGGATGCATCTTGCCGCTTTCCAAAGATGCCACGGCTGTGATCATCTTGAACACCGAACCGGGGGGCAGAGCCATTTGCGTCGAACGTGACATCAGCGGACTTCGTGTGTCTGAAATCACGTCTTCCCATTCCATCGGATCCGACGCGAGTTGCAGATTGAGGTCACTGCGTGGTGCAGATGCGGCCGCAAGGATCGCTCCGGTTTCGATGTCGATCGCGACCAGACTTCCCCCCTTGGGGCACGTCGGATGGCGTGAGACACCGTGACTGGTTTCTGAGTCAATCGTCCCTTTGATCGTGACTTTGGCCAGCGCATCATCCAGCAGTTCTTCTGCTTTAAGTTGCACTTTGGGATCAAGCGTCAACGCCAGATCCCGGCCATGTTTCGGTTCGCGGATGATGTGCGTCTCGACGATTTCACCGCGCCTTTTCACCAGCATCCGTCGTCCGCGGACACCCTTCAGGACCGCGTCATAACTCCGTTCAAGCCCGCCGATGCCGCAGGGATCACCTACGTGATAGTCCAGAGGATCACCGTCCGGAAAATTCGCTCGTCGTGCCTGAAACTGTTCGTCTGTCAGCGGTTTCCTGATCCCGATCAGTTGCGAAGCCAATTCTTTTTGCGGATACGTCCGTCGTCTGCGTGTCAGAACCTGCGCGTACGGGTACTTCTGCGGATGGGCCTCGATTTCTCCTTTCACGTCAAGGTCGACGTTGCTGATGACCGTGTGATATCCGATTTCTTCGGCAATCAAATGTGGTCCGTGATTTGTTGTCGGCGTTTCGGCGATCGCATTCTGAAGTCGCGTCCAAAAGGATGACCACGTCAATCCGGCGGTCGTGTTCTCGCCAATTCCCTCTGCGTCGGCCGTTTGTTGCCGCTCGCGATACCGGCGTCGCACCGATGCTTTCATCCGTTCGACACGAGCCTGTTCTCGCTGGCGCGTGTCAGCCACTTCCTCGTTCGATCGGTCAGCAATATCGGCCAATCGTTCCCAGAACGTATCCCGCTCGGCAATCACACGTAACTTCTCTGCAGCGAGTTTTTTTTTGTCTTTGCGATCCGATTTACTTAATCGCGGGAGGGCCTTCCGCTCGATCCAGTCGAAGTCGGGCGGATCTTCGATCGCAGGATAATAGACGGCAATGTCGAATTGCTCGATGTCATCCGCCAGCACGCTTCCGTCTGCCGCAAAGATGCGTCCATCGCGAGCCGGAATGTCTTCGATCGACTCTTGCGTGCGAGAAAATGCTGTCGAAAAGTTGTCGCGAAGGCACAATTGAAGCTGGGCCACACGTCCGGCAATGGCGAGTACCGGCAACAGCGCAGCAACCCATAAGACGTGCAACCGGAATTGGGGATCGCGAGCCCC
>JANXOO010000355.1 GCA_025353525.1 Schlesneria sp.
CGAGCGAAAAGCGACCGAAGACAAACCGAACAAATTGACCTTCAGCGGATTGTTGAACGCAATTGATGGTGTGGCTGCGGGCGAAGGCCGCATTCTGTTCGCAACTACGAATCACCTCGATCGACTTGACGCGGCGCTGATTCGACCCGGCCGGTTTGATCGACAGGAACTGATCGGCAATGCAGACAGAGACCAGTTACGCCGACTTTTCGTTCGTTTCTTCAGTGACAATGATCCGTCGATGGCTGACTATTTCGCGGAAAGTCTGCCTGACGGAGAACTTTCGATGTCAGCCGTCCAGACGTACCTGATTCAGCATGTTGCAAGCGCAGACGACGCATTGATGTCTCTTGAAGACCTGATGGAACCCGCTTCCGCGCCGGACGAATTGGCTCGATGATCCGGATGAGCGGCTCGGTTTCCGATCATGAGGATGTTTTTACGGCGCGATGCTGAAGCGTAACCTGCTTATTGTCCGGATGAGCGACTCAGTTTCCGATCACGCGAGCGTAGATGCTGCGGGCGGCGGCGATGTCGTCGGTCCCCTCAATGATGGCTCGACCGTCCCGAAAAACAGTTATTTCGTACATCGGGTCGGTCAGCGTCAGTCTTACCAGGAACGGATTGCTCGTGACTGCCCCGAGTTTCCGCAACTTTGCGGCCAGTTCGTCCAGTAACAGATTGGCCGGCTGGGCAGGTGAGATCTGGACCGAGTTTCGTCCGCACAGGACTGTCGATTGCGATTTGTTGCCACCATTTAACCAGTCACGTCTCCCGTGGACGCATGCCGGACATTCGCTTCGCTCCCGGAGCTTTGACAGACTCATCTGCCTCAGCGTTCCGTCCCAGACATCGACGATCGTCAGTTGCGGAGCAACCAGATCCTTTCGCCCGGACAGAATCTTGAGTGCCGTTGTCGCCTGAAGCGCGGTCACCATATGAATGGCAGGAGCGATGACTCCGGCCGTATCGCACGTTTCAGTTGCTCCGGCATCGGGAGGCGTTTCGATCACGCATCGCAAACAGGCTGATTCGCCAGGAAAAATGGCCATCGTCTGGCCATGGCTGCCAACGCATCCGGCATAGACCCAGGGGATTCCCGTTTCCAGCGCAACGTCGTTGATCAGAAACCGAACCTCGAAATTATCGGTTCCGTCGAGTATCAAATCGACATCCTTTACAAAGTCGCGCACGTTCCGCCAATCGATATCGGCGACATGCGGTTCGATCGTGACTTGTGAATTGATCCTGGACAGCTTGTTGGCCGCGACAATCGATTTTGGCAGATGATTGGCAACGTCGTGTTCGTCGAACAGGATCTGTCGTTGAAGATTTGACAGGTCGACGAAATCGCGATCGACGATCCGCAAGAACCCGACACCTGCACGAACAAGTGTATCGGCCAGTACGGTCCCTAACGCTCCGCATCCACACAGCAGTACCCGCGACGCGCAGATCTTCATCTGTCCTTCCGGGCCGATTCCCGAAAATCGCATCTGACGACTGTAGCGATCGAGCGGTTGAGGGCTCCTCTGATCGCTGGAGCCTTGTGGTTCGTTAGTCACTTTTTTTTCTTTGCGACGAGAGTTTATACTGCTCGCGGTCCAGATTGAGGTGTCGTTTGAAGGTCCGTTTCCGCGTTCGGTGCGAATCCACCGTTGGAAACGCACTTTCCAGCAATTGTCGAAGTCTTTCGTGGCCTCATTTCAAACCGCGCGAAGTATATCGAACCGCCGCAACGCTTGAATTATTTTCGATGGCGACCCGTAATGAATCCTCATGATGAACTCGTTTCGCTCACAAAGCTCTTTCCTGAATCAGCGGCGCTTTTTCTGCAGGCAGAGCACATTCCGTCTGCGGTGACCCCCGAACCGTATAAGGGAATGCTTGTTCATGAACACCATATGACCATCGCGATGGAAACCTTTCATCGCAGTGCTGTCGACGTTCGGGTTCTCGACCACATGCTGAACGGAAACGAGTATGCTCGAAAAATTCTGCTCGTTAAACACGGAACGAATACCGTTGTGCAGTTTGGAATCGTCCGCTTTCATCTGGGATATGTGACCGATGCCGTTCGCGAGCAAATCATTGCAGGCGAAATCCCGCTCGGTCGGATTCTTATCAATCACAACGTCCTGCGGCATATCGATCTTGGTGCCATTCTGGAAATCACGGCGGGACCGGGGTTGGCTGGTTATTTTTCAATGCCGGTTGGGGCCATGACATACGGTCGAATGGCGACGATTTTTTGCAATCGCCAGCCGGCCGTTGATCTGCTTGAGGTCTCGGCACCTCTCATCAAATTTCCTGAACCGGCTTAATCCGCGCTGAAAAAAGGGGGACAGGCACCAGGAAGACCTGGAGCCAGTCCCCGTTTTTCAGTCGGTAAGGACCGGCGCATCATCTACTGTCGGAACCGTTTTAGCTGAAACTGACTGAATCGCTCGGCGATATGCTGCGGAGAAATACGAAGATTTTTTACCACAGAGACACGGAGGCACAGAGAAGGAAGGAGAAGGAAGGAGAAGAGGCACGTTGCGAGGGTGCTCCGAGAGACTGACCGGGGTTTCTCGTTTCTTCGTTCGTGCATGGAATTTATTGCGGATTCGCCTTTTCTTGCTTGTCTTCTCTGTGTCTTGTGGTTCACTCTTTAATTCGTGTTCTTTGTGTTGGTGTGGGCGTTTGTTTCAGGATGAGGAATTCGTTATTGGTCTTTGTCATTTGGGGAGATGCAGCGACGTGGCGGCTCGGTCGGAGCCTCGCCCTCCCATAATCCGGATTCGCCTTTTCTTGCCTGGCTTCTCTGTGTCTCTGTGCCTCTGTGATTCACTTCCTCTTTCGACGATTCGCCCTGGAGAAATCCACTGGCATGTCAGCAACTTGCGACAATTGTTTATGCGCCGATCCTTAGCCCTTTAGATTCTGCCACCTTTGGCGGCATAGTTTCTGCGTAAATGCCAGACTCCACCTGTTGAGGTCAATACCGTGAATACGCTTGAATACTAAAACTCGTACATCCGGGAAAGAGGACACTCAAGCGACTTCCGTTTCCGGACCTGCAGTCCATCGTTTTTCCGTCACATGCGACGGATCGCGCAGCGAACGCTCATCGATCCAAGCATAAAACTCGCACGGAAGCTTTTTCCGCAAGTCCTTCTCAATTTCCTGTCGGTCGCCGTATTCCAATCGGGCGTTGATACTTGCCGGGTTGAGAACCTGCCGGTAGCATACGCCCGCATTGAAAAACCGGATCCGTTCCCGATATCGTTCATTCGAGTTCAAACGAATGCAACGCGATTTTTGAAGTGACTGATTGACCCGCACGCAAGGAAACTTACGGTGTCCGACCCGACAAAATTGAGTATCGATCAACTAAAAGACACGGCCAAGGCGATTCGACGGCTGATTATCAAGATCACAACTGAAGCCGGCAGCGGGCATCCGACGAGCAGCCTGTCAGCCGTCGAAGTTGTTACCGCGCTTTATTTCGGCGGTTTCTTGCGACATCACAAAGAAAATCCCCGACACCCGAAGCGCGATCGCTTTATCCTCAGTAAAGGCCACGCGGTTCCGGTTCTTTACTCGGCCCTTTGTCAGGCCGGGTACTACACATTTGAACAGATTATGACGTTGCGGAAGCTCGGCAGCCCGTTTGAAGGGCATCCGAACATGAAGCGACTCGACACGATGGAAGCGTCGACGGGATCGCTCGGTCAAGGGCTTTCGCTCGGAATAGGGCACGCACTCGCTTGCCGCCTCGACGGTTATGATGCTCATACCTACGTCATGATGGGTGATGGCGAAATGGACGAAGGTCAGGTCTGGGAAGCGATCGCAACCGCCGAAAAGTACAAGCTGGCGAATCTGACTGCGATCGTCGACCAAAACGGATATCAGCAGACAGGCGCGACAAAAGACGTGCTTGACTTGAAGCCGTTCGCAGCCAAGTTTGAAGCGTTTGGCTGGCATACCCAGGTCATCGAAGGGAATTCGATGGAGGCTGTCGTCGACGGACTGGCAAAGGCCAAAGCGGTGACAGACCGGCCTACAGCGATTATTTCGCAAACGAAAAAGGGATTTGGAATTCTGCCCGTGATCGAGCCGACAGGCGATTTGAATTATCACGGCAAGCCCCTGTCCAAAGAATTGGCCGAAAAAGCGTTGGCGTTGCTGCAGTAAGGCGACAAGAATTGTGAACCGGGTAGGGGTTCTGTCTTCGAGCCCCCCGATTGGACGTGACTGAATCTGCAAATATGGCGGGACGTGAAGACTCGTCCTGCACTACCTTGATGGAACCTGACGATGTCGATTGGCGAAGCGGCTGGATTGAAGCTGGGTAAAGCGGTTCGTGATGCGTTTGGGACGGCACTCAAGGACCTTGGGAACGAATTTCCCAACCTTGTCACTGTGGACGGCGATGTGGGGAATTCGACCCGCACCGAAGTCTTCGCGAAAGCGTTTCCGACCCGCGGCTTTAACGTCGGTATTGCAGAATCCAACATGGTTAGTATTGCCGGTGGCCTTGCTGCTGCCGGAAAAATCCCGGTGGTCAGCAGCTTTGCGGCGTTTCTGCTGTGCAATGCGTTCGATCAAATCAGGATGTCAATCGCTTACCCGGGCATGAACGTGAAACTGGTCGGATCCCATGCCGGGATTTCAATCGGCGAAGACGGTGCCTCGCAGATGGGAATCGAAGATGTTGGCCTGGCCTGTTCAATGCCAGGAATGACCGTTGTCGTTCCCGCCGACGCCATGTCGGCGAAAAAGGCGACGCGAGCGATGGTTGAGCACGTCGGCCCGGTCTATCTGCGCTGCGGACGTATTGAAGTTCCCGAAATCTACACCGAAGAAACTCCCTTTGTCATCGGAAAAGCAAACACACTGCGCGACGGCAACGATGTGACGATTATCGCGAACGGCCTGATGGTTGGAATGGCACTCGATGCCGCCGCCATCTTGTCGAAATCCGGTGTCAACGTTCGGGTGATCGATATGCATACGGTCAAGCCGCTTGACGAAGAAGCGATCGTCAAAGCAGCGAAAGAGACCGGTCGAATGGTTGTGACCGAAGAACACCTGATGGCAGGGGGGCTCGGTTCGGCTGTCGCAACGGTTGTCGCCCGGACCAAACCTGTTCCGATCGAATTCGTCAACGTAGGCGATTGTTATGCAGAAAGCGGAGATCCGATGGGACTTCTCCAGAAGTATGGTTTGACAACAGAAGCAATTATCGCCGCCGTGAACAAGGTTCGCAGCCGCTGATCATTGACTTGCAGGTATAATTCGGGAAACCCGGTGTCGTGACGGCACCGGGTTTCTTTTACAAAAGTACGATGGAAGGTCGAAGAATCGTGGTGGCGTACCGCCAATTCCGAAACGCCGATCCACCGCAGGTTCTGCGGCTTTGGAACGAGTCTGGATTGGGGCGCGGTGCCGCGCAAGGAATCCGTTGCGACGAATTCGACAGCCTGGTCATCGCTCAAACCTATTTCGATCCAGCCGGAATGATTCTCGCCACCGCCGATGACAATCGCGTGATCGGTTTTGTTCATGCCGGGTTTGCCGCCGATGAATCCAAAAAATGCCTGAATAAAAAAACCGGTGTCATTTGTGCCGTGATTGTTGACCCTCAATTTCGGCGACAGGGAATCGGTCGCGAGCTGATTCGACGTGCCGAAGAGTACTTGCGGCAATCGGGGGCGGAAACGATTTTTGCAGGAGGTGCGGAACCGCGAGACCCCTTTTACGTCGGACTTTATGGAGGGAGCGAGCCAGCAGGATTCCTCGAATCCGACGCATCAGCGGCTCCCTTCTTCACGGCACTCGGCTATGGCTTTTTCGAACGACACCTGGTTTTTCAGCGGAAGTTAGGGGTTGGCGGCCCTGAAGTCATGTGCGTGCGACTGATGAACGCCAAACGCCAGTCGAAACTGGCAGCCGCCAGCGCGTCTGAGCCCAAAGACTGGTGGTGGTCGACTCGTAAAGGTCGACTCGATTCGATGCATCTGGGACTGGTGCCGAAAGCAGGCGGTTCGCTGATGGCGCGGGTCTGCGTCGTGGGACTCGACCTGTACATGTCAGGGTGGAAAGCACGAGCCATCGGAATCAGCGGTTTACAAGTCTCAGAAAATATGCGTCGTAAAGGCTACGGCCAATTGCTGCTGGACCAAGTTTGCCGCCGCGTCCGAGACGATATGATTCAGTTGGCCGAAGCCCACGTCCTGGAAACCGATCTCGCAGGAATTGCCGTGCTGAAATCCGCGGGTTTCAAACAAGTCGATGCGGGAATCGTCTATCAAAAACCGGGGACCTGAAATAACGATCAAGGCTGGCTTGCGCTGGCGGCTTGTCGGCCGGATTGACCGGACAGTCGTGAGTCATAAAGATATTCAAGTGATTTTGGGGACGTAACAACGCACCGCTTCAGGTACTTCTGCAAATGCAAATGCGATTGCCGGCTTTTGTGCGTTTCATCACGCTCTCATTGATTCTGTCACTGGCACGCTCATCAGCCGTGACTGCACAGCCTGACTCTGCAACGGTCGATCCGGACCATGCGGCGAAGCGAACAAAAGGGCTGGAACTTTTCAAATCGCGCATTCGGGCGACTCTCAAACAAAAATGCATCTCGTGTCACGGCGACGGAGCGACCGAAGGAAAGCTCGATCTGACAACGCAGGAAGGGTTGCTCAAAGGGGGCGAACGAGGCCCGGCGGCTGTCGTTGGTCGCGGTGAGAAAAGCCTGTTGACCCGGTTGATTTCTCATCAGCAAGAACCAAAAATGCCCAAAGATGGCGATCAACTGCTGCCGCAGGAAATCGCTCCAATCGTGGAATGGATCGATCTCGGAGCCCCCTACGACGAACCACTCGTCATCAAAGCCGCCGAGACGACTCGCTGGACCGATCGCAAAGTCGTCGCTGATTCACGAAAATTCTGGTCATTCCAGCCACTTCTACGAAAGTCGCCCCCCGCCGTCAGAGACGACCGACGTTGGGGACAGTCGCCGATTGACCGGTTCGTTCTCGACAAGCTGAGTGCCGCACATCTCGATCCGAATGGCCCTGTCGGGCGAGCCGGATTAATCCGCCGAGTTTT
>JANXOO010000359.1 GCA_025353525.1 Schlesneria sp.
GCAAGCCGAAATCATCATCAGCAAGTTGAAAGATGTCGGAGTTCCGTGCGAACTGGTCACGAAACCCGACATCTTTCAACTTGCTGATGATGATTTCGGCTTGCTGAATCGGTACCAGCTTGTCCCGATCTCCGTGGATAATCAGTGCAGGAGCGTCGTCTTTGGTGACGTGGTTGACCGGCGAAATCGATTTGCCGATTTCGATAATCTTTGCCTCGTCGATGATCGGCACGAACGACCTGGTTTTCAGGTCGAGTTCGTGAAAGTCGAAAGGAGCCCGAAAATCTTTCAGGATTCCTCGACCAATCGCATTTTCGCCTGGCTTTCCATAGTTCAGAAAATCGGTCGGCGGAAAGAAACATGCAACGGCTTGAACGCGACTCGATTCGCGATCGACCGGATCTTTCGCGTCGGGATTGCCGAGAGTTCCCGCAGTCCCCTGCATCAGGGATAGATGTCCTCCGGCCGAGGCTCCACAGATGCCGATTCGGTCAGGGTCGATCTGATATTGTTTGGCGTGACTGCGAATGAAGCGAATCGCCCGGTGCATGTCTTCCAGGACTTCAGGAATCGTGAATTTCGGCTGACTTCCGTGGACGACGGCAAACACCGTATATCCACGCGACAAGAATTCACTCGCAAATCCCTGATTGATCCCGTCGTGTGACGAATACCATCCGCCACTAACCACCAGCACAACGGCGGCTCCGTTCGCCGGTTTGTTTTCTGCAGGCTTCGGAGTGAAGACATCCAATGTCAGCGCCGTGCCGAATTTACGTCCGTAGATAACATCTTCAGTACGCGTAAATGCCTCGTCGGCAGCCGCACCTCGTGGCCCTACCAGAATGCAGGCGGTCAAAAAAACGGTCCAAAGCATGTTCGACTTCATGAATCGCTCCGAAATGAATGTCTCTTTGCATTCAGGCGACCGTCAGTCACGCCATTCGACGTGGCTGAAAAACTGACGGCAGCGTGAAAATAGAGAAAAGCGGGTCCGGTAACGTTATTCCGGCGGCTTCGCGTTTTCCAGCATTTTCAAGACAGCGTCCTGATCCCAGACATCGTCGTCCATATTCAGAAGTATGAACGTCGGCTCGAATTCGGCATTCAAGGTGTGAACGGCCTTGTTGCTGCCCCGTTCGACGGCTTCTCCGATCGAAACCGAGACCTTCTGGCCATTGATCGTGACTTCGTGAGATTCCGACTTTTTGATATCAAGCGAACCCCGCGTTTCGTTTTCAAAGTTCGTTCGAAACTGCGCCGATTGCATTTTCGCCTGACGCGGATCGCCAATTTTGAGGTTCATCGATCCGATCATCATTTTGCCTTTGCCACCGGTGTAATTATATTCGGCAATCCGCATCGTAAAGATCATATTGTCCATCGTGATCGCTTTGTCGGCGACGAATCCGTCAAGGACTTCCATGTTCAGGATCTTTTTACTGACGACAGCGACTTCACTCGGAGAATTCGAGATCGTCGGAGCAAGCGTTGTTGCAAACCAGGCTCCGCCCCCGCAACAAACCACTGCGGTAATCAGTCCCAGCCCGCCGACGATCAGGCTGGCCAGCATACAGCCGCTCATCTTCTTTTTTGCGACGGGTGTCGGCGCATCGTTTTGTGCATCGGGCCATGAATCATTGGGTGCCATCGGGATCGCTCCTTGCTTTTCGATCGATTTGAGTTGATAAATGCGTCATTCACATTCAGGGCCGTTACAATATACTTCTCGCAGCAGGTGCTGAAGCATTTGCGTAAGTTGAGCCGTCTTCGGGACGCACGGCGTCGAAAAGTGGTCCGGCGCTGTCCGCAGAAATCGGCCTTCAAAGAACGCTTCCTTCCGCAGTGAGAGCAGTATAACTGCCTTCTGCCTAAAACTCGATCCAACGAAAGCCGCTCTCGATGAACGCTGCTGCGAATGACGAACCGGTTGCCGCTGCGGACGCCAACGCTCGAGAACGGGAACTGGCGGCGATCCGGGGATTGGCGATTGCCTATGCCCGGCTGCGGCTTGAAATCGGAAAGGTCATTATCGGGCAGAATGACGTTGTCGATCAACTTCTGATTGCAATGTTCTGTCGCTCGCATTGCCTGCTGATGGGCGTTCCGGGGCTGGCGAAAACGCTGCTCGTCAATACCGTGGCAAAAGTACTTCAACTGTCGTTTCGCCGCATTCAATTCACGCCCGACCTGATGCCGTCGGATATCACAGGGACCGATGTCTTGCAGGAAGATCCTGAAACGGGGCGTCGCCTGTTCCAGTTCATGCAGGGTCCGATTTTCACGAATGTACTTCTGGCAGATGAAATCAATCGAACGCCACCCAAGACGCAGGCGGCGCTGCTGGAAGCCATGCAGGAACGTCACGTCACCGTCGGATCCAACACGTATCGCCTTCCCGTCCCGTTTTTCGTGCTGGCGACCCAGAATCCGATCGAACAGGAAGGAACCTATCCCCTTCCCGAAGCGCAACTTGATCGCTTCATGTTCAACATCGTCGTCAAGTACCCGAACGCGGCAGAAGAACTGCGAATCCTGAAACAAACGACCGGCGGTGACGAACCTCAATTGGCCGTCACACTGACCGGTCGGCAGATTCTGGCGCTACAAGAAGTCGTGCGTAAGGTTCCGGTGGCCGAACACGTTTTTGTTTATGCCCGGGACCTGGTTCGAGCCACCCGGCCCAAAGAGCCCGACGCCCCGAAATACATCAAAGAATTCGTTTCGTGGGGCGCAGGCCCGCGTGCGGGACAGAATCTGATTCTGGGAGCCAAGGCCCGTGCGCTGCTTGAAGGCCGTTTTCATGTGTCAACAGACGACATCAAGGCGATCGCTCATCCCGTTTTGCGACATCGATTAGTGACGACGTTTGCGGCTCAGAGTGAAGGGATCACGCCTGATGCGGTCGTCGACATGCTGATCGAGAAGGTGCCAGTCGAGCTGAATCAGCGAGCAGACAAGCTGGTTCGTGGGTAAGGATCGGCGCATAAACAATTGTCGCAAGTTGCTGACATGCCAGTGGATTTCTCCAAGGCGAATCGTCGAAAGAGGAAGTGAACCACAGAGGCAAAGAGAAAACAAGCTGGAAAAGGCGAATCCGCGTCATGGGAGGAAGAGGCTCCGACCGAGCCGCCACGTCGCTGCATCTCCCCACATGACAAAGACCAATAACGAATTCCTCATCCCGAAACAAACGCCCACTCCAACACAAAGAACATGAATTAAAGAGTGAA
>JANXOO010000394.1 GCA_025353525.1 Schlesneria sp.
CTCGGCTCGCCTGTTTCCGCAAAAAACGATTTGACAATTGCTACACGGCGTTGCCCGATCCGGCACACGCAAGTTTCAACGTCGGAGTTCAGGCTTTGGCCTGTCTTCCAGGTTTAACCCGGCACATCACCCGTCTCCCAACAGGAGTCCCGCCGTCATACGAGAGTCAGTTTTTCAACAGACTTCAGTTTCAAAGTGCCAGACTCTCGCCTCTCCTTGAACCCGTTTGCGAAATGCCCAACCAGAACCTGCCGTCATCACCGATCGAAGAAACCGTCGTGATTGTCGGAGTCGGATTGATCGGCGGGTCGATTGCCGCAGCACTGCAGCGCCGCAAAATGGCGAAACGGATCATCGGAGTCGGACGGGACCAGGTTCGCCTCGATGCCGCTCAGCGAGCCGGACTGATCGACGAAGGAACGACCGATATCTCGACGGTCGTTACTCGAGCGAACCTCATCGTTTTTTGCACTCCGGTGGACCATGTCGCATTGGGTGTTCGGGCAGTCGAACGGGCATTGTCCAACTCCACAGGTCACAAGACGAGTCCCGATTTGTTGCTGACGGACGCCGGAAGCGTCAAAGGACCCATTTGCGACGATCTGACCGATGTTCCGGCGTTCATCGGATCGCATCCGATCGCCGGTTCGCATCGACAGGGGTTTGAAGCGGCGGATCCGGAACTGTTTGAAGGACGGATCTGCGTTCTGACACCAATGCCGACCTCATCCGAACCGCGTATCGAACGACTCGAACAGTTCTGGCAGGCGCTTGGAATGCAAACGGTTCGAATGTCACCCCGGTCTCACGATGCGGCACTGGCGATGACAAGTCACCTGCCACATGTCATCGCGTCAGCGCTCTCGATGACGCTTTCAGGCGAAAATCGGGCGCTGACGGGAAGCGGGTTCCGTGATACGACCCGAATCGCTGCGGGCGACCCCGATCTGTGGACGGGAATTCTGATGAATAACGCCGATCGGGTCATCGGTGGAATTGACGAAGTCCGGCGGAATCTATCACTCTACACCGACGCGTTGGCCAAACGGGATTCTGCTGCGCTCCATAAACTGCTCGCGGAAAGTCAGTCGGCCAGAAGGTCGCTCACAGAACGTCCGCCTTCAAACTAACGGGAATTGAAACCGAATGCTCTGGGAAGTTGAAATCTGTCCGACGTCCAGCGAAATCGACCGGGAAGGTCTGCGAATCGCTCGCGAAGCGATGGCTCTGGGTGCCACCACGATCGGCAAGGTCCGCAGCACGCGGTCGTTTCTGTTGCAAGGACATTTAATGACCGACGCGGAAGTCCGACGCGCGGCGACAACTTTGCTTGTTGATCCGATCGTGGAAACATTCGATGTCGTTCAGATTTCCGGTGATGATCACATACATTCCGACAAGACGGCCACTTCCGGTGCATCGTCGAAAATGCGGCTGTTGAATGTGCTCTTCAAACCGGGCGTGACCGACAACGTGGCGTCCAGTACTCAGAAAGCACTCAACGATTTGGGATTTTCGGTCGAAATGGTGGCGACCGTACGAAAGTACTGGTTCGACGAGAATGCCTCAGCCGCAGAACTCGAACGGCTGACCCGCCGAGTCCTCGCCAACGACGCAGTCGAGCGAGTCGTCTCGGGTCCGCTGCTCATGAACAAAATTGGTGCGGGTTCTGATTACAAGTTCCAGTTGCAAACCGTCCCCATCCGTTCGATGAATGACGCCGAACTGGTGCATCTCAGCAAACACGGCCAGCTCTATCTGAGCCTGCCGGAAATGCAAACGATCCGGGACCATTGGGTCGAGCAACAACGTGAACCGACCGACATCGAACTCGAAACGGTCGCTCAAACGTGGAGCGAACACTGTTCGCACAAAACGCTCAAAGGACGAATCCGCTATCGCGACGAGCGAGGTGAGCGGATGTTTGAGAACATGCTCAAGGAAACAATCTTCGGTGCGACCGTCGAAATTCGGCGCCGTCTTGGCGCCGACGACTGGTGCGTCAGCGTCTTCAAGGATAACGCGGGGGTCGTGAAGTTCGACGAGAAGCAGCACGTCTGTTTCAAAGTTGAAACGCACAATCATCCGTCGGCAATCGAACCCTATGGTGGAGCCAACACCGGACTCGGCGGCGTCATCCGTGATCCGCTCGGCACGGGGCTGGGTGCCAGGCCGATCCTGAACACCGATGTCTTTTGTTTTGCACCGCCCGATACGCCAGTCGATTCCTTACCGCCCGGAGTACTGCATCCGAAACTGGTCATGAAAGGAGTCGTTTCGGGGGTTCGTGATTATGGAAACAGGATGGGAATTCCGACCGTCAACGGAGCCGTGTTTTTTGACGAAAGATACCTCGGAAATCCGCTCGTGTATTGCGGAACGGCGGCGATGATTCCCGTTGATCGGGTTGAAAAGCACGTTCACCCTGGCGACCTGATCGTCGCGGTCGGCGGCCGCACGGGGCGTGACGGAATTCACGGTGCGACATTTTCGTCAGCGGAATTGACTCACGAGAGTGAAACGATTTCGGGTGGAGCCGTGCAAATCGGAAACGCGGTCGTCGAAAAGATGGTCGCCGATGTCGTTTTGCAGGCCAGGGATCTGGATCTTTACCACGCAATCACCGATTGCGGAGCAGGCGGATTCAGTTCGGCAGTCGGCGAGATGGGCGAAGAAATCGGCGCGATCGTGTGGCTGGAAAAATGTCCGCTGAAATACGCGGGTCTTTCTTACACCGAAATCTGGATCAGCGAAGCCCAGGAACGAATGGTTCTTGCCGTCCCCGCCAGCAAGTGGGACGAATTCCATGCACTGTGTGCGGCAGAAGGTGTCGAAGCGTCTGCCATCGGTCAATTCGGGAATAACGGTCGGCTGAAGCTGACATATCACGGCGAAACGGTCGGCGACGTGGCGATGAGTTTCCTGCATGATGGTCGACCGCAAGTCGTTCGCGACGCCGTCTACACGCCTCCTGCGGCATCCTCCCTGTCAAAGCCAGCCGCATCAAAAGACGGCGATCGAAACGACCTGAATGTCTCTCTTTGCAAGATCCTTGGTTCGCTGAATGTTTGCAGCAAGGAATGGATCGTTCGCCAGTACGATCACGAAGTTCAATCGGGTTCGGTGATCAAGCCGCTCGTGGGTGTGGCATGTGACGGTCCATCGGACGCTGCGGTCGTTCGTCCGGATCTGACATCGAATCGCGGCGTGGTGGTGTCGAATGGAATGAATCCTCATTTCGGCGATTTTGATCCGTACTGGATGGCTGCCACTGCGATCGACGAAGCCGTCCGCAATTGTGTCGCTGTCGGAGCGGATCCGGGGCGAATTGCGATCCTGGATAATTTCTG
>JANXOO010000397.1 GCA_025353525.1 Schlesneria sp.
CCTCTGCGGCATATCGCCGAGCGATTCAGTAAGTTTCAGCTAAAACGGTTCCGACAGTAAATGATGCGCCGGTTGCCTGAGAAACAACTCGCTCGCTCAGCGTACTGTGACGAAATCGTTGTGGTTCAACAATGCATGGATCACTCCGGCTTTTGCTTGTTCTTCCGGATCTTTATGGTTCGAACGCGTTGCCGCGTTTTTGAATTGAATCATGGCGTCGACCACCGCCTCACACTCGGCTTCCGTCGGTTCGGCAGAAAGGATCGTCACGAACGCCGACCGGATAAATTCCCGATCGGACGCAACGGGGTTTCTGACTCCGATACGTCGTGCGATCTTTTCCGACACATCCATCGCCAGCGAACTGTTCTGCAGTGCGAGAGCCTGCTGAGGAACGATGCTTTCTGAACGGCGGTAGCATTCCAGAACACTCGCATCATCGAACATCGACAAAAATTTCTGGTGCTCGACATTCGAATGAACGAAGTACATGCTTCGTCGGCGTGATCCTTCGTTCGATATCGGAATCGAGGGCCCCCCCATCGTCAGGTCCAGCTCGCCCGCCAGCGCGAGCAACGTATCCCGGACGATCTGCGATTCCATCCGGATCGGGTTCATCCGCCAGTAGAACCGGTTGTCGGGGTCGTTGGCCAGATCCTCATCCGATGCTCCTGCTTTGGTAGATGTCATGCGATAGGCATTGGATGTGACGATCAGGCGGTGAATGTGCTTCATGCTCCATGCCCGAGGTTTCCCGCTCTCGCGATCACCTTCCATCAATTCCAGTGCCAGCCAGTCCAGCAGTTCCGGATGAGTCGGCGAGGTCCCTTTGCGTCCGAAATCAAAAACCGTCGGAACGAGAGGTCGACCGAAATGTCGCGACCAGATGTGATTGACGGCCACGCGAGCCGTCAGAGGATGCTGCGGATCGGTGATCCATTTTGCCAGAGCGGTACGTCGCCCGGTACTCGTCGCGGGAAACGGCTTCTGACGCGATTCTTCCGTTTCCAGGTTTGATTCGAGCGCCTTCAACGCACCTCGCAACGGGGTGAACGATTCGCCCGGTTCGTCGATCAATTTGCGAGCATTTCCACTCGCCATTTTCGCGTTCGCCAGTTTGACATCTAGCTCGGCCTTCGTGTCGACCGCTGCTCGAACGACATCGAGTTCCGCTCGCACGATCTCGGCATCCGCGAGTGTTGCGGCGATGATCCGCTCGGACCGAACGGCCGCACGAGCGAGTTCGATCACGTCGGTGGACGCAGGTTGGCGGAACCTTGCCAAATCGGCCAGTCCACGAGCTCGAATCGACGCCGGTTGCAGCTCTGCAGCAGCAAGATTTTTCTCAGCCAGCAATACGGACAACCTGGCTTGATCGACAGACGGTGGTGCTTCGACCTTGCCGGGCTCCGTTAATGCGGCCGCACGTTTGTCGTCGGGCGACAAAGCTTCGAATCGTTCCGCGTCGACCAATTGTTTTCTGGCCACGTCAAGTTCCGTCGACCGTGCGATCCGTTGCTGTTCGGCATGACCCAGATACGCTTCCAGGATGCCCGTGCGGATTCCGGGCTGGACGGCCGCCGACGGCAGCGAAACGGGTTCAATCGCAATCGGAACACGCGTCAGAAACGCCGGGAACCCGGGCTGAACAGACTGGCTGGTATCAGGATTTCGATCATCGCCACGAATGTGGATGTATGTCACCGCATCGAGATTGCAGTCAAACGGGCGCGGGATGCCGTCTTTTTCGAAATCGATCTGACCAGCGGTAGCATCCAGGCGAATCTGATAGGGCTCGAACACGGCACGAAAGCGGTAATAATCGGCCTGCGAAAAAGGGTCGTACTTGTGATCGTGGCACTTCGCACAATTGAAGGTCAGACCGAGCATTGCTTTGGCGGTGTGCTCGATTGTCTCGTCCAGCCAACTGGTTCGATTGAACTTGAAGTATTGCCGGGCAAGAAATCCTCCCGCACGCAATCGGTCAGAATCCTCGGGGTACAGTTCATCTGCCGCGAGCATTTCTCGCAGCATCTGATCGTAACCACGATCAGTGTTCAGCGATTCGACGATCCAGTCGCGCCAGTGCCAGATATGCTTTTGAGAATTGCGAGCGTCGTCACCAAGGCCCCACCAGTCGCTGTAACGCCAGATATCCATCCAGTGCCTGCCCCATCGCTCGCCATAGTGCGGGCTGTCGAGCAACCGGGTCACGACCACATCAACGGCCTCAGGTGAATCGTCTGCAAGAAACGCATCAAGTTCGTCGGGCGTTGGCGGCAAACCGGTCAGGTCGAGCGAAACGCGACGCAGCCAGATTCGCCGATCAGCTTCCGGCTGCGGACGCAATCCCTGCTGCTGATGAGTGGCCGCGAGAAACGCATCGATGGGGTTATCGCGGTTGATTCGCGCAGCATCGGCAGAATGCTGTTGTCTCTCGAGTTCGCTCGTATCTGTTTTTCTGTTGTTCGCGCGACTGACACGTGGAGGTGCTTTCTGCACAGGAACCCCGGCCCTTGCGGGGCCGGGCTCGCCTGGAGGAAGTTCGGCGACATCATCACGAGCGTTTATTCCCCAGCCGAAGGCAGGAACCATGGGCCGAACCGGCGTTTGAAAGGCCCAGTGTTCGCGGGGATCACGTTCGGGCAATTCATTCGCAGGAGCTATGGCGCCCTGCGCAACCCACGCTGTCAGAGCAGCGATCTGTTCGGGCTTCAGCGGTTCTCCTTCCGGCGGCATCCGCTGAGCATCATCCGTGGACGAGATTCGCTGCAGAAGCGAACTGGCGGCAGTATCACCGGGAGTAATCACGTGGGCCGTGTCGCTCCCCCTGACGGCCAGTCGAGCCGTATCGAGTCGAAGCCCCGCCTCTTGTTTCAGGACACCATGACAGGCATAGCACCGGGCCTGAAGCACCGGTTTGATGTCCCGCTGGTAATCGACAGAATCGTCCGCCGCAACGGCCGAAGCCATCACCGTGAGACAGATCATCGCGAACAGGCATTTCATCGTAGGACGGACCACGAAGGACAAAACAGGAAGCCGCCACGCAGGATTTCAGATTATAACGAACAGCGAACAAATTGCTCATCACATTCCAATCGACATCCCATGGCAGGTCGCCGATGCCGGTTTCCGGATTTCGCCTTCCGGCCCAAAGAATCCTTCCACTCAAATAGCCTTTGGCCAGCGGCCCAGGTACCGGGGAAAAAGAAAAGTTTTGCGGGCCGAAGGTCCAAACATTCGCATTTTTCAGTCGCTCAAATTCCAGTGGAAATACCGACTTGACCGTTCTCAGTGGGAACATCGTCGAATCGATACCACGCGCTGTCTGGTTTAAGGCCATCTAGAAATACAGCGACATTTGGAAACTGCCACAGTGACGGTGGTTCCGCTTCGAACGCGGAAGCGGACTCACAAACGAAGCCTCAATCTGGACCGCGAGCAGTACGACTTTATGCAGGTCGGATTGAGGCATTATGCAAATCCCTTTTCGCCAGAATGTTCCCAGAAATATTTCCCTGCCTTCAACTCAGGACGAATCAGAACGAAGAATCAGGGAGTGGACGACGTACTTTGCGAATCATCGGATGTCAGGCTGCGCGTTTTGAGTAAGTCCGGCATCCTGTTTGGGTTTGGGA
>JANXOO010000408.1 GCA_025353525.1 Schlesneria sp.
TAAAACTCAATCCGAAACTGAAGACGTTCTACGACGGATTCGGATGTGCAAAACATCACCTGGTCGCCGGAGAAATGCACCAGGGGCAGTTCACGTTCAACGATCCCGCAGGTGCCTGCCCGACCTGCGCCGGAATCGGGACGGCGATGCGAGTTCATCCGGCGTTACTGGTTCCCGATCCGAAACGATCGTTGAATGAAGGGGCCTTTGTAAATGCCGCCTTCAGCAACAGCCGCGACAGTTGGGGTGGGCGAATCATGTATAGCATGGCCGCTCATTACGGCTTCAGCCTCGACACGCCATTCGATCAACTTGCCAAAAAGCATGTCGACCTGCTGCTTCACGGCACGAAGGGCGAACTGTTTGAAGTCATTGTCCCACCAGACGCCAAACTGGGTCAGCAACATGCCGGAAAGAAGATCAAATTTGGCGGCGTGATTAATCAACTGGAGCATAACTACCGCTGGTACCGTAAACAGGGAACTTCGAATGCCGGAATGGACGAGTATCTCAAGAAAGTCATGGTTGAATACGATTGCCCCGAATGCGGTGGCGCACGACTGAAGCGAGCCCGGCGGCTTGTCACCGTTGAAGAAAAGGGCCTTTTCGACGTGGGGGAAATGCACCTGGTCGAGTTGCTCGGGTATTTGAATTCAATCGATCCTGCCGAACGACATCGGGCTGTGGCCGATACGATTCTGAAGGAAGTCAAGACAAGGCTGGAACTGTTGATTGCAATCGGACTCGACTACCTCAGTTTGAATCGGCGATCGGCAACATTATCGGGTGGCGAATCGCAACGAATTCGACTTTCGTCACAAATCGGTTCCGGTCTCATGGGAATGCTGTACGTCCTCGACGAACCGAGCATTGGTCTGCATCCCAAAGACAACGTCAAGATGATCGAAACCCTGAAGCGACTTCGCGATTTGGGAAACACTGTGATTGTCGTCGAACATGACGCCGACACTATCAGGCAAGCGGATCACATCATCGAAATCGGGCCGGGCCCAGGCGTCCATGGCGGAAAAGTAGTCGCGGAAGGAACTCTGAAGCAGATTCTGAAAGACCCGCATTCGTTGACGGGCGGTTACCTGAGTGGCAGGCGATTGATCGCGATGCCTGCGCAGCGGCGGACAGGGAACGGTGAATCGATCGTGATTCGCGGTGCGCGTCATAACAACCTCAAAAACATTGATGTCGAGATTCCGTTGAATCAGTTCGTGTGCGTCACCGGAGCGTCCGGGTCGGGCAAGAGCTCGCTGATTCACGAAATTTTGTACAAGAAGCTCTATTCAGTACTTCAGGACAGTCGAGTTCTCGCGGGCGAACATGATTCGCTGTCCGGTCACGAATACGTCAGCGACGTGATCGATATCGATCAATCGCCGATTGGTCGATCGACGCGATCAAATCCGGTGACTTATATCGGAGTCTACGATGCGATCCGGACGCTGTTTGCCGGAACAGAAGAAGCCGAACGCCGAGGCTTTACCGCGTCCACATTCAGTTTCAACGTCAAAGGAGGGCGTTGTGAGGAATGTTCGGGAGAAGGGATGATCACGACACAGCTTTCGTTTATGCCGGATGTCGAAGTCCTCTGCCCTACTTGTAGAGGTGCTCGTTACGACAAAGAGACTCTGGAAGTCAAATATTGCGGAAAAAGCATTTCGGATGTTCTGGAGATGTCGATCGAAGATGGCATGGTGTTCTTCAAGGAACAGCCGACAATTGCAAGGAAGGTCAGCACATTACATGAGTTGGGCCTGGGATACCTCAAGCTGGGACATCCATCGACGACGTTGTCGGGCGGAGAAGCTCAGCGCGTCAAGCTGGCTGGAGAACTGGGGAAACTCAAACGTGGCAAGCACAACCTTTACATACTGGATGAACCGACAACGGGGCTCCATTTTGCGGACATTGATCGGCTGCTGCAAAGTTTGAACCTGCTGATCGACAAAGGGCATTCCGTTGTCGTCATCGAGCATAATCTGGATGTGATCAAGACCGCCGACTACATCATCGATTTGGGGCCCGAAGGCGGACACCAGGGCGGAGAACTGCTCATCAGTGGAACACCGGAGGAAGTTGCCAAATGCAAAAAATCGCACACCGGGCGGTTTCTGGCACAGTATTTATGACGATCAAACCCGACAAACCCTGCCACTCGTGCTTTCATCGCAAACAGGCCCGTATCAAGCCGCTTTGCAGATGACACCAATCCCTGGCGTGGTTCCTCGCGTGGCAACAAATTCCGTCTGCCCGGATTTCTGATTCGCCAGTTCGTTCCAGAACTTTGGCACTTCGATGGACGGATGGCCCGGCACGAACGAGACATCATGCATCGCGATCAGTCCGGTCGCTGCAACCAGTTTCTTGTACGATTCAAAATCCGCTTTGACGCCGTCGTAACTGTGATCGCCATCAATGAACAGAAAATCGATCTGGCGACCGGCCAGCACCCGGCGTACTTTTTCGAAAGTTTCCGGTGCGTGGGAATCACCATCAATTGTGACGGCGGTCACCCCGAACTGACGACCAAAAGTCCGATAGACAGACCGCATCACGGGCCGGACACTTCCAGGTTCACCCGGCTTGTCAATCGATACGACAATTCCACCGGACTGGACGGCGCGTGACCACAGGTAGAATGTGCCACCGCACGAAGTGCCAATTTCGACGATGACGTTGGGTTGTTTCGAACGTACAAGGTCAAACAGAGGGCCAATTTCGTCCGGGTGCTGGTTGGCGAAGACTCGCCGTCGTCCGCCCCGTGTGCAAA
>JANXOO010000414.1 GCA_025353525.1 Schlesneria sp.
CCGAGGCCGAGAGCAGCGACAGCATGCTCATCATATGAGCAAGACCGCTACCTTCTTGCCGGTTCAGTCGTTCTGCCAGGACATCCTGATCGACGAATGGCAGCGAAATCAGGAATCCAAGTCGATAAACGGCCAGCAACACCAGCGTCAAAATCAGCCGGTTTCGCAGCTCGGGAATCGATAAGACATTCCGAATGTGCTTGATCATAGCGTTGCTTACCCAGCAGTACTTTCACCAGGCCCGGTCCGCTCCGCGCGACCACCGCGTGCCACGATTGCCGCTTCTGCGCTGCGTGAAAAATGATTTGCATGAACGACAAGCCGCTTCGTCAGCTCACCATCGCCGAGAATACGAACCGAAATCTTTCCATTGGATGCCAACCCATGCTGACGCAATGTCAACAGATCCACGATCGCGTCCTGCTCGAAGACGCGTTCCAGATCTTTCAGATTAACTTCAGCGACGTGCATCGCGAACTGGCGATTTGAGAACCCTCGCTTGGCGACGCGACGTGCAAGCGGCATCTGACCGCCCTCGAATCCGACGCGGTTCTTGTGCCCGGAACGACTTCCGGCACCCTTATGACCACGACCCGATGTCTTGCCATGTCCCGAACCGATACCACGACCGACTCGCTTGCGTTGTTTTCTTGGAGCGGCCAGCCCCAAATCATGTATCATCATATCAGACACCCACCCCTCTCAAACGACCGATTTCTTCGCGGCTGCGCAATTGCGACAGGGCGTTGAAAGCAGCCTTGACCACGTTGATGGGATTGCTGGAACCACGTACCTTTGTCAGAACGTCCGTCAACCCGAGCGATTCGGCGACCGCACGGACGCACGCCCCGGCAATAATCCCTGTACCAGGATTCGCTGGCATCAACATCACCTGACTCGAACCGTAGTGTCCGATGACCTGATGCGGAATCGAATTCTTCGTCAAAGGACAACGAATCATATTCTTATTCGCCGCTTTCACAGCCTTCTCCACCGCAAGTGGAACTTCGACCGCCTTGCCATATCCGTAACCAGCCCGACCTTGGCCGTCACCGACGACAACCAGCGCTGTGAAGCTGAAGCGACGTCCGCCCTTCACCACGCACGCACATCGTCGAATTTGTACGACGCGTTCCGGAGAATCTGAATTCGATTGCTCACCCGCCACGTTTATCTACTCCAGCCAACAAGACACTATTCGAGCCACCGGGGCAATACTTGATTCGGCCCCGAAATTTGATCCAACCCTAGAACTCGAGTCCCGCGGCACGAGCTGCTTCCGCCAGTTTGGCGACACGCCCGTGAAATCGACAGGACCCTCGATCGTACGATACTTCCTTGACACCCGCTGACAACGCGCGAGCAGCAATTTCGCGACCGATCAGTTCGGCCCCGGTACAATTGCCACCACTTCCGGCCTTGCCTCGCAACGCTGTATCCAGCGTTGAAGCCGAGGCCAGCGTTCGTCCGGTCGAATCGTCAATCACCTGAGCATAAATATGCCGGCCACTGCGAAACACAGACAATCGCGGTCGACTCGACTTCAATCGGTTCCGGACCCGGAACCGACGACGTTGGCGCTGCGTCGAAATAATCTCTTGCTGCTTCATGACATTTCCATCGACAACCGGCTGCCAACGTCTGGCAGACAAGGAGGTATACCACCTCCGCTTCGGACATCGTTTTTGTAAACAGTAACTGTAACCTGAAAACCGGCTCTCGCCAGACATCAACTGCCAAATGCCTTGCCGGCCTTGCGGCGAACTCGCTCGCCCGCATACCGGATTCCCTTGCCCTTGTACGGTTCCGGCGGTCGGACTGACCTGATATTCGCTGCAAACTGCCCCGCAGCGTGCTTGTCCGCACTTCGAATCACGAGATGAGTATTGTCAGGAAGATCACAGGTCACTCCGTCAGGCACTTTCAGGTTGACATTGTTGGCAAACCCGACCTGCAGCGACAACACACCCGCCTTGAGCGATGCCTGATATCCCACGCCGACGATTTCGAGTTTCACTTCCCAAGGAGTAATCAGCCCGACGACCATATTCGACAGCAAACTGCGAATCAAACCATGAAGCGCCCGGGAATCTCGCCCGTCGTCCACTCGACCGACGACGACCTCAGTCTTGTCGTTAACGGTGACGAGAATCCGTTTGTCGACGGGAACGGTCAACGTCCGTGGCCCTTTCGACGCAGTGGCGATCCCGTCTTTGAAGTCAAAATTGACTCCTTGCGGAATCGGGATAGGTTTTTTTCCTACTCGCGACATTCTCGGTACTCAACTAAAACTCGAACACTCACCGCACTCTATTAATCACAATCAGGCTTGACCCAACAACGTCAAACCTGTTTTCACCAAAAATTCTTTCTGCCAACCGTGTTTTGTCAAACACCGATTCGGCAGAAACAGCATCGTCGAAATCACCCCACGATGCTAACCGGTCGTTCGCAACGGTTTTTTTGAACCGTCAATTTCGATCGTCAATTACCACAGCTTGAACAAAACTTCACCACCAAGCCGCTGCTGACGTGCTTCACGACTGCTCATCACGCCGCGATTCGTCGACACGATGCAAACCCCCAACCCCTGCAACACTTGCGGCAGGTTGTCGACCTTCGAATAAATCCGGCAGCCAGGACGGCTGACTCGTCGCAAGTGACGAACAACGGAACCGCCATCTGCGGCATACTTCAACGCCACTCGCAAAACGCCAGCCGTATCCGCCGGAACTTCGTAATTCCAGATATACCCCTCACGGGCGACCGCGTCCAAAATGGAGCGATTCAATTTGGAATCCAGCACATTCACAAACGCACTTTCATTTCTGACCGCGTTGCGAATCCTTGTGATCATGTCCGAAACACCATCAGCCATTACGTCACCAACTCGCCTTCTTAACGCCCGGAATCATCCCGTCCAACGCAAGGTTACGGAAACAAATGCGGCACAACTTGAACTTCCGGTAAACAGCTCGCGACCGCCCGCACAACTGGCAGCGGTGTTCAATGCGAGACGTAAACTTGGGTTTCTTGTTCGCTTTTACAATATGTGCCGTCGTCGCCATAAATTCCCTTTCGCGGTCGTGACCGAGTTCCCCTCGAACACCTGTTCCGCAACTCTTGACCAGTCCGAATCTCTGATTTTATCCGCTGTTTTTACCTGAAACTGTTTCCGTCAACACCTGTTCGAATCGACTTTGCCAGCTTGTGTTTCTGTCGACATCCTGAACTTTTCGTCCTGCCGCCGGAAGCATTCGCCTGAATGCCGACCAACAGGTTATCGAGTCAAGCCCTGCTTTCCAATCTCAGGCAACCTGTTCCTTGGTGAACGGGATCCCGATTTCTCGCAACAACAGCAAGGCTTCACTGTCAGTTTTGGCTGTCGTCACGATCGCGATATTCATCCCCTGAACGTAAGTGACGCGATCCGGATCGATTTCCGGGAAAACCGTCTGCTCATTCAAACCCATACTGAAATTGCCGTTGCCGTCGAATCCCGTCGAGCGAACGCCGCGAAAGTCGCGAACTCGTGGCAATGCGAGCGTCATCAGGCGGTCGAGGAAATCGTACATGCGGGCTCCGCGCAACGTCACCTTGCACCCGACATCGACCCCTTCGCGGAGCCGAAAACCGGAAACGGCGATTCGCGACTTCATCACCTGTGGTTTTTGACCAACGATCGTTCGCAAATGATCGACCGCTTCCTCGATTCGCTTGCGGTCGGCAAGAGCTTTACCAAGCCCCATGCTGACGACCACTTTCACGATCCGAGGGATCGAATGAACGTTCTCGCGCCCCAGCGATTCTTTGAGCTTCGGCAAGACCTGGGTCTTGTATTTATCGAATAACCGTGACATTTTCAGATCCGTAACTATGCGTCAAAACGTTTGCATCAACACTTTGACGACAACTATGCGTCAGCCTTCTCGCGACCGACTCGTCCGAGTGAATCCTTGCAGACCTTGCAGTACCGTTCTCGCGACGACGCGGTAACCCGAGTCCCGATGCGGACACCCTTGCTGCATTTCCCGCAGTAAATCAGTGCATTGGAACTCGAAATCGGAAGCTCACGCGAAATTCGGCCCCCCTGCGGACTGCTGGGGTGCCCCTTCTTGACATGCTTGTAAGCGCGATTAACGCCCTCGACAAGAATGCGATTTCCGCTCTCTAACACTCGCAAAACTTTACGGGGAGTGTTTCCGGCATCATCGCCGGTAATCACCACCACCATATCGCCCTTACGCATCCGCATAATACCCGCCCCAAAAATTTCCGCTGCGACGACCGGGGTCTCTGCAACCCTGATTCTGTCGCGATATCTCTTCAACCCGACAATCAGACCACTTCCGAAGCCAGGCTGATGATCTTCATAAACCGCTTCTCGCGAAGCTCACGAGCCACCGCACCGAAAATTCGAGTCCCTCGCGGATTGTTGTCGACATCGACAAGTACGATCGCATTCGCGTCGAACCGAACGTAACTGCCATCAACGCGGCGATACGGCTTGCGGGTTCGCACCACAACACCCTTCACCACGGCCGTCTTGCCGACGGCACCGTTAGGCATCGACTTTTGAACGGCGACGACCACAATATCACCCAAACCGGCGTAGCGACGATTGGAACCGAGCACCTTGATGCATCGGGCCGTCTTTGCCCCGGTATTGTCGGCCACGTGGACCACTGTCTGCATTTGAATCATTTAGAGCACCTGAATCATTCAACGGGATTGCTTGCTTCCGGCGCCACTGCACTCGTCACCACGCTGACGATGCTCCATCGCTTCAACCGGGACATCGGACGACTTTCGACGATCTCGACGATATCGCCAGTCTTCGAGACATTCTCTTCATCGTGAGCGTGACATACGGTCGTACCAGACACCGTCTTCTGATATTTCGCGTGCCGGTAGACACGACGTACTTCCACTCTTCGCGTCTTGTCGCAACGATCCGAAGCCACCACACCAATGAGTCGACGTCTCATAAATCATTTCCTGCCAACTGCGGTCAATCCCGCCCGAATTTTTGCCAAACTATCTCAACACACCGAACCCGACGCTTCCACTCGTGTCATTCACTGATACGAAAATCGATCCGCGATTCCTCAACTGAATCGCCTATTTCGTCGCTGGAACCGTTGCCGCAACGCTTTTCTTCTCTGCGTCCTTTTTCTCTGCAATCTTTTTCTCTGCAATCACGGTCGCAATCCGGGCGATCTGTCGACGCAGCACGGAACGCAGTCCGACCTTTGCTTTCGCGTCGTCGTGAGATC
>JANXOO010000419.1 GCA_025353525.1 Schlesneria sp.
CGTCGATCGCCTGCTTGATCGACTTTGTCAGAGGCTTGTGGAGAACGATCAGTTTCTCTCCCTTTTTCGAATCGGGTACGGATGTCACGACAAGTTGAATTCCCGGATCGCTACTGTTGGTGTCTTCCACGATCCGCGCCAGTGCTTCTTCAATTCGCAAATGTGGCACCATTTCGCCACCGATTTTTGAAAAGCGGCTCAGTCGTCCAGTGATGTGAACGAATCCCTCGTCGTCGACAAGTCCCATATCACCGGTTTCGTACCATCCGTCCTGAATAAGAGCTGCTGTTTTTTCGGGCCGATTCAGGTAGCCGAGCATAATGTTCGAGCCCTTGATGCAGACCATTCCTTCCGTCCCCGTCGGAAGCGGTTGCTTTGTCTGCGGATCGACGGCCCGCACTACGACGCCAGGTATCGGTCGGCCGACGGTTCCCGGTTTGGAACCCTTCTGCTCGATCGCCTCGCTGCGGTGGTCCGCGACATTGACGCAGGCAGGCCCGGATGTCTCAGTCGTTCCGTAACCTTCAGACGGAAAGATGCCGAACTTTTCGTGGAACTGATGTGCCAGATCTTGCGGCAACTTTTCTGCACCAACGACGACCAGATTGAGTTTGGCAAACTGCTCTTTCTCGCAGCGTTTGATGTATCCACGCAAAAACGTTGGCGTGCCGAACAGTATTGTTGCCTGGTGCTTATGAGCCAACTCGCCGATTTGCCGGGCGTCGAGCGGATTATGGTGAAAGACGACCTTTGCGGTCACGCACAGAGGCAACCAGAACGTTGCGACGTATCCGAACGAATGAAAGATTGGCAAGACGCCCAGAACACAGTCGTCGTTTTGAATGCTGAAGACCTGGTCGGCCGCTTCGACCGTCGATCCGACGTTGTGATGCGATAACATCACACCCTTGGGTTCGCCCGTCGATCCGGATGTAAAGATAATGGTGATGATGTCTTCGGGGCGAATCCGCGTCAGCCCGATCATTCGTTCCAGCCAACTTGCTGGAATCGCGTAAGCCGCAATCGCAGCGACAACCATGTCAAAACTGGTGATCTTGTCCTTGAGGTCTTCAAGGAACACGTATTCGGCATCAAGGTCGAACGATTTCTTTTCGAGCATCTTGCGGCTGGTCAACACGTGTCGGACGCGAGCCTCTTTGACGCAATGTTTCATATCGGCTTCGGTCGTCGTGAAATTCAAATTGACCGACGTCCGTCCGGTCATTGTGATTGCCAGGTTTGCGATCGCGCAACCCGCAGTGGCAGGAAGCAAAACTCCCACGAACGGTTCATCGACGCCAAGGACATCGCGCAACAGAACGCGGCGCATGGCCAGAACCGACGCCAACAGTTTTCCGCCCGTCAATTCCGCGCCGGTCGAATCGGCCATTCGGACCACCCCAAGCGTCTTTTTGCACGATCGCAAAAACAGCCTTGGGGGCGTCATTTCGTGCGACTTCATCGTTTCCACTGCAATGGCTCCCAATTGATGAACGCAATCCTGAACTTCAAATACCGACGTTGGGCGATAGACCGGTTTGCCGAAGAAAATCGAAACCGGGTACCGGAATCGCCTTGGCCACTTCCAGAAGAATTTGCCGCCGTGGAAACTGAAAATGCTGCCCCATAATCCGTGCAAATAGATCGGTATAATCGGTGCGTCGGTCCCCTTTAGAATCCGGAGCATTCCTGCCTGGAAGGGTTGG
>JANXOO010000591.1 GCA_025353525.1 Schlesneria sp.
GCGTAATTAGTACGATTTGTCTCGAATGAGCGATCGCAGGGGTAGCGATTCTGCCCAGATCCGGAGATACTTCGCCGGATCGCGAATTGGGCCGCCATGCTCGCTTTGACCTGAACCGGTTTTTCTTCCGGGGAAAAACTTTGGCGAAAGGCAGATTGGCAACGCGGATGACGCGAGTATCGCGGTTGTGAGCATGAACGGCAAAAAAAGAGTTCCCACATCTTGATGAATGGAGTGCGTATGCGTCGACTGTATGTTCAATCGTTGGCGGCGTTGTTGGCAGTATTGGCGAGTGCCCCTTTGTTGCACAGCCAGGATGCCGCAAAGACCGATGACAAGAAGCCGGAAGAAACGAAGGTCGATGAAAAGCCTGCGGAGAAGCCTGCGGAAAAACCGGCAGAAGCGGCTGCTGAAAAACCAGCCGAAAAGCCCGCCGAGCCTGCAACCAAATTGAAATTGAGGCACCTCGATAATCCGTCGGGGATTGCGGTGCATCCTGGAACCGGACATGTGTTTGTGACATCCCGGCAAGGGGTCTTCCGGTTCATCAGCAACGGAACGTCGAACAAGGTTTATCTTGAAATCGAAGGTTTTCCGACGGACGTTTACGGCAAGGGGCCCAAATACAACATTGGACCCCTGGGTTGTGCGTTGTGGGGAACTGATCGCCTGATCGTCCCTGACGGAAGTCTGCCCGACGGCGAGGAACTGGTCCGGGTCTACAAAATTGTCGACGAAGTTCCCGGCAAACCGCGCAAAGCGGAAGAAACGGAATTTGCTCTTGGTCCGATCAAAGGGAATGCAGAAGCGAATTACAAAGGCGAGGGTAACTACTACGGGGCAGTCGTATGGAACGACGCGATTTATGTGACAGCAAACGGCGACGACACTAAAGGCTGGATCGTGACTTCAAAGATCGTCGACGGAAAACCGGGCGAACTGACGGGGACGATTGCGACGAAAGAAGCCACTCAGGTTGACGCTCCGGTTGCCATTACGATCACTCCGGACGGCAGCAACCTTGTCGTGGGTCAAATGGGCGAAGTGAATGTTCCGGGCGATTCCTTGCTGACGATGTACGACAAAGCGGGCTATCTGACGAAGAATTACAAGACCGGCTTGAATGACATTACGGGTCTGGCCTACAGCCCGAAAACCGGAAAGCTTTATGCAACGGATTTTGCATGGGCTGAAGAGATCAAAATGAACGGCGGATTGTTCGAGCTGGTCATCGAAGGTGACGAAGTAAAACCAAAGAAGATCCTGAGTCTCGATCGCCCAACCGCTCTTGCATTCGACAAGGACGGCGGGCTTTACATTACGGTTTTCGGTACGGGCACCGACACCGGAGAAAAGCCGAACGGCGGCCTGATTCGCCTCGAACCAGGACTGTAGAATTTACTTGCGACGATGCATGTCCCCTTCGGACACCGGTTGCAATGTGATCGCAATCTGATTTCAAGAGACTGCCTGGCCACCTTTGGCCAGGCAGTCTCTTTTTTCAAAAACCATCAGGGAGTTATCCTGCTCGCGGTCTACCAAGAACACAATTGCCATTTCAGAAATGGTTGCAGGAACCCGCAAACAAGGAATACAAGCCTGGAGTGAGCCACCATGCAGTCAGTGTGACGCTGCGGGGTCGGAAGAGCGTTTTGACGATTTGACCGTCGACGAAGACTTTTTGATTGTGCAAGGAAGTGGCCGATGTGCATGTGATGAATCGCGTGGTTCTTTCTGCTGGGTGACGATCCCGTCACGGGGAAGAACTTTGACCCTCGCAAGGTCTGGATCGAGGATCAGTTGCGTCTGCTGGCATCGCACTTCGGGATCGATCTTCCCGGGTTTGCGATCCTGTCGAATCATTTTCATTTGATACTGCCTTCACGTCCCGATTGCGTTGAGACATGGGGCGACACGGAAGTCGCTCAGCGCTGGCTGATGCTGTGTCCTCTCCGCAAGGATGCGGAACGACGAGCGGAAGAACTGAACGAGATGGAATTGAACACGATCCGGAACGATCCTGATCGGCTGAAAATGATGCGAACGACATTCGCGACGTGTCCTCGTTCTCCATTCGTCGACTGAAAATGGGCACCACGACGAAACCGGGATCATTTAGAAATTTGAGGCTCACCGATTGTAGCCCTGCCGCTCCGCGACAGGTGTGCCGAG
>JANXOO010000619.1 GCA_025353525.1 Schlesneria sp.
ATCGGCCTTTGGCAGCGTCGCTCGAATTTGTGCGAGAAAACCGGGAATCGCATTTGCAAACGTTTGCGCTTCCGCGTTATCCGGTTCCAGCTTTAATAACTCGCCCACGTGCATTTCTGCGGCTGTCAATTGTTCCATCGCAACGACTGAATTACCGTCGGCATGGGACAGTGCGGCAGAACGAATCAGAGCAACCGCCATCGGAGACCGGTACGTTATATCGTCCGGGTGATCCTTCACAAGCCGCAAGAACAGTGAGATTGTTTCTGCATAACTGCGAACAGCCGCATCGGGATCGCCGAGTTTCTCGTGGATTCTTGCCATTTCAAAGCAGAGTTGCGCGCGTTCATATCGCAGGCTGCGGTTTTCATGGACCGGAGAGATCAGTCGGATTTCCCTGATGGCTTCTTCCAATACGGTGGCCGCAGAGTTGATCTCTGAAACCGCCGTCAGACCTTGCGCGAGGACCCGTCGAGCGTGAGCCAGCCAGATGGCGGCCTCTGCTTTTTGTGATTCACCTGACTCTGCGACGAAGTACCGTCGGGAAAAATCGACTCGTTCGCGGGCAGCAGCTACATAGTCGTCGATTTTACCAGCCTCGGCAGCGGCGTTCATTTGCCACTCGGAAAATTTGCTCGCAAGCTTCAGGATCTCTGGTTCTGCCGGCTTTTCAATCAGAAGGTCGCGGATACTGTGTTCGACATCGAGTGTTTGATTCCCGGAGATCGATGGATGCAGATTGTCGCCATCGGAATAACCGACGCGATTCAGAATGGTTTTAAGTCGCAATATTTTCAGAGACGATCGCTCGGGAAATAGCGAAATCAGTACTTCCAACGTCGCTTCGAGTTCTTTTCCGGACGTCCGGCTTTGTTCATGACTACCGTGAAGCCACTCAAAATAGGCGTGACTGTAGAGCGAATTGACAAAGCTGTGGCCAATTCCAAAGTCGTCCGGCTGCAACCGGTAGAGTCGCCGATGGAGGTTGACTGATTCCGTGCTGGTTTCCAGCATCAGTTTTGTTGCCTGCGGGACATCATACAACCCGTCCCGCAACCGATCGACGATCTGGTCCAGCGAGTCTCTTGTCAAATCGCGAGCTTCTTTGGCTGCACTGTTTGCTTCGACCAAATGGCGGTTGGCGACGAAGAGTTCGTCGTTTTTCGATTTGACATCGCGATAGGCACCCAGCAGTGCCACGACGCCAATCGACGCAGCGATTCCCGACGCGGCAAACAATCCGATGGCAGCCGCCTTCCACGGGTTTCGTGCGGCCCACTTCCTGCAACGTTCGACCGTCGATGCCGGCTTCGCCAGAATCGGAAGTCCTTTTTGAAAACGCGTTATATCATCGGCCAGTTCGGCAGCAGTCACGTAGCGCCGCGAGGGCTTCTTTTCAAGGCACTTCAGGCATATTGTTTGCAGATCCAACGGGACTGAAGGTTGTAGCGAACGCGGGGGCGGCGGATCTTCACTTAACAACAACATCACTGTTTCGAGGCTATCCGCACCCAGAAATGGCGGTCGACCTGTCAACAGTTCAAAGAAAATGGCTCCCAACGAGTAGATATCAACCCCCGGTCCCGGTCGCTGGACCATCCCCGATGCCTGTTCGGGCGCCATGTAAGCGGGCGTGCCGAGGATTTGACCGGTA
>JANXOO010000652.1 GCA_025353525.1 Schlesneria sp.
GAAGGTTTCAACAACAAAGTGAAACTGACCACCAGGAAAGCCTACGGCTTTCGGACCTACGAAGCAGCAGAAACCGCCTTATATCATAGCCTCGGCGGTCTGCCTGAGCCCGAATTCACCCACAGATTCTGGTGAGGAGGCAGGAAATTAGTCCAGAGAGTCGTCCGGATCACTTGGGAAATTTACTTCGACAAACTTGCCCGTTGACTTCTGACGTTCAAAGGCCATTCCAATCGGCATAAACAAGAATGGAATGATGTCCGGGTCATAGTTGGCAATCGTGTTCACGTCATAAATCGCTATATTGTCTTTATCGTCAAGGTATTCTTGCGGTTCCGATCCATCAAAAAAACGCCAACCGCTATCAGAATCAAAGTCGGGTTGTTCGCGGTACATGAAGCCAACTTGATGCCCCACGACCGTGATCATGTCGGTTGCAAAACAACCACCAAAACGAGGTGCCAATTGTCGAATGTGTTCGGCCCGCAGCTTGAACTTCTTCTCGGTCATTTCTGCATCCGGCAAAGACGTCAACCGTGGACGGGTGCAATTGCTCACGCCATCACGAAGGTGTAGGTCCCCTTCGAAATTGACGGAGGGCGATCAGTAGCATCGCCAGGCTGGATGATTCGATTGACGAAATTATCGGCAACTTCATTGTCTGGTTCATTTCAATAGACAGATTGATTTCAACGAGATTCTATTCGCTGCACTGAATTGGAGGTAACGAGTAACTCGTACTGGCACCCGATGTTTTGCGTTGCGTTATTCGAAGAGGCTCCCCACGCCGACTTCAAAACCCGGCAAAATGTCCGGAAATGTCAGAAGTTCAGTATTGCTCAAAATTGTCGTTTCGTTGTCTGCCGAGTAAACATGCACACGTTGAGATACAGGATCAATTACCGCAACGGTCAGCACGTTTGCACATAAATACTCTGCGACTTTTTGCAGGATCTCCTTCCAACGGTCACTCTTGGAACGAATCTCAATGACGAGTTCTGGACTTGCTGGCCAATACCCATCAGGCAATGGGCCTGACGGTATCCGTTGAAAGCTGTAGAACGCTAAATCAGGCCCGCGAATCGTGTCCGGATCACGCTGCGTCACCAAGCCCGCATCACCTCCGACGACTCGGCCAAGTCCATGCTGTTTCACGAACTGTGTCAACAAATGACCAATGTTGATCATGAGGTATCCATGCGACGTGAATGGACGATTCATTTCAACGATCTTTCCACGCACAAGTTCCGTTAGCCTGCCATCGTCCTCGAGTCGCCCATATTCTTCCGCAGTCAATAATTTCGATTCCAGCAGCGTCGTCATGCTTGATCTTTCCCCCACAAAATCGACTCGCCCTTTGTGGCAACCGGAATTCTAATGGAATCCCATGCCTGACGGGAATCGTGAAGTTTGATTGAGGTGATGCTCGATTTGACTCGACGTCGATCAAAGGCTGCAATCGGCCACACCTTCACGAAACAACAGGTCCCTTTCGAGACGGCAGGCGGTGCATCCCAAAATGATGGCGTAGGTGTCAGGACAGACGAACCGATAATTGACAATTCCATGTGCTAAACTCATTCCAAAGTGGATCACGAACTTTGTCCATAATTCTACTGAACACAGAGACCGGAGGACAGCCTGTTGACGATTGATGACGGAGCAACGGAGCTTTCGACCCAATTTTCTTGACTGCAGTTGACGAGCGGGCTCGCGAGACTTTATCACCGCTTGCGGCACCAGCAGAATGACGAGCAAGATCAAGCCTGCGACGATTCCCGCTTGTATCCAACGCCATCGCACCGCAGAATCGATTGTCATGGCTTCCCCTGTGATTTCGCGCTGGTCGTCCACGAACCTCAAGCACACAAGCATCTTCTCAGAGCATACAAGAATGCGTTAAAGTTCATTGAACTGACCGAGACGCAGGGCAGCCGAAACGGATGGTAACGAGGATTCATCTCACTCGTCTCTCGTTCCGTATGTGACCATGTAAGTCCATACGGTCGCGGCGACTTCGATATCGACTTCCACCTTTGTGGCGCGTTTCCAAACCGCATTTACATTCGAACCAATTTACCTTCGTCCCTGCGGGATCAACCTGCATGCGAACGTACATCTCCGATGTTGGGATCGAACCAGGAGGGAGCGTATAGATAACGCCGAAGATCTTAATGGTTCTCTCGCCGATCTTGTAAGCAAGAGTTCATGAAACCCCGTCTCCATATATTCCCGACCAATTCCGATCAATTTCTCCCATGACTTCCGGAACGAAACATTCCAGTCCATCCAGTACCTTACTGAACCCGGTTGACTCATGGATTTCTTCGCCGATTGCCACGGATTGGACGACTTTCAACAGTGATTGGGCAATCGCCCGCTCGGAGTACGAAATCACCGGGGAAGCAGGTTCATCGGAATTCGACACGCTTTTCGATTCCCCATTCTCTGTCACCGTGAATCTCGCTTCCACTTTTCTGCACTAACGAGTTCGGGATGGGTAGTGACTTTTCGCCGGTGATTATGTTCGGATGGCTACTCGAAGAGTTTCCCCACGATGACTTCAAAACCCGGCAGCACATCTGGCAAGGTCAGCACGTCCTGGGCGCTCAGCACCATAGTTTCTCGATCCGCCGAGAATAAATGTAGCCGTCGCGTCACAGGATCGATCACCGCCGCCACCAGGACATCAGCGGCAAGATACTCACCGACTTTCACGACCACATCCTTCCATCGATCATCTTCGGAACGAATCTCGAAGACGAGTTCGGGACTCATTGGCCAATAGCCCATCGGAAGCGGGCCGCGCGGGATTCGCTGGAAGCTGTAAAATGCCACATCGGGTCCGCGAACGGTGTCGGGATCGCGCTGTGTGACCACGCCAGCGTCGCCCACAACGACACGGCCGAGCTCCCGTTGTTCGACAAACTGCGTCAGCACATATCCGATGCGATTTATGTAGTAGCCGTGCGCGGTGAACGGCCGATTCATTTCCACTATCCTTCCACGCACCAGTTCGGTCGGTTGTCCCTGTTCCGGCAGCCGCCCGTATTCTCCCGCAGTCCACGATTTCTGCTCAAGAATGGTTGACATGTGTTTTGATGCTCCACGGATCGCGTCCCGACTTCCTTACCGCCAATCATCTTATCAAGAACCGGCAACGGTTAGGAAGTACGGCTTCACATTGGCAAGATTTCCTGGCCGCCATCGCTTATGTCGACACGAAACAAAAGGTCCTTTTCGAAAGGGCGGCCGTATCTGGTGAGACCGCTTGAGGACCTGGGACGATTATGCCCAGCGACACCGGAACAGGAAATTCATGCAAACGAATTAGCGACTTCAAGAGTTCGCTTGCACTTCTAACGAATCAAAGGCCGTGAAGATATGATTTTCCTTCGGACGTTTTGCAAGCCGTCAGCGAGCAAAATATTGAAGGTTGTAATCACCCATGCTCTCACAGAGGCGAAGGTCCTTTGTTTCGACGGCGGCGCCTCGAATGTCGGAAGTGTATCCGGATCAAAGGTATTCACGAACCATCACGGTTCAGAGGATCCACCAATTGACCCAGGCGTTGACCAACCACTTCAGTGGCGGGCAATAGTCACACATGATTGCGAGCGGCTGAAAGAGGCGGGCGAGCCATTTGGGTCCGTCGACATACATTGCACCGAACCACACCCAGAAAAGTGGGCCGATCAGAAATCCCGAAACGATGACGTAAACGACGAGATATAAAAAAAGATCCCTCAGAAATCCCTTCCACGTCCGCTTTGATTTCGCAGACGCGGTCCCCCCTTCCCGGTTCCCTCTTGGACCCGACGAGGATCGACCCGTCAAACCGTCAATTGCATTTCTCAAAAACATGGTATGTCGAAGTCAGGCAATACAGGGAAAAAAATCTCGCGGAACTGAGTGTTGCATTTCCGGAACGCCAGATT
>JANXOO010001137.1 GCA_025353525.1 Schlesneria sp.
GTCCGAGGGCTTACGCCGCTCGGCTCGCCAGGATTCTCGTTCTACGCTGTTTTTCAAGCTAAAAATGCATCACAGCGTTGACCGCCGGGACGGGCATCACTCAGCGTCGGTGTGTGAATCATTTCCGGGGATTCAATCACGGCGCAAAATCAGCCCCTGCAATTTCTGATAACAGCTTCCGCGGAACGCCGATATCCGCGACATGGACCTGTCCGGTCCATGCCGAAGCGCCCGGCAGATCGAATCCCGCCTTGCGAGCCACAAACGTGACCGTATGATCCGCCCGAATACACACGTCGTCCCGAAGCACGTTTTCAGCCTGCAATTGTGCGTCATCTGCTAAACGCTGATCACTGAGTGGCCGTCCGGTATCGCAATCGAGGCCCGAAGGCACATCGACTGCAAACACCTTTGCGCCGGACGCGTTGATTGCCTTGACGGCCGACACAAACGGTTCACGGGGCGCCCCTTGCGATCCGGTACCCAGCAATGCATCCACGATCCAGCCAGCCTTCTCCAATTCTGTGTTCCAATCGAGGGGAGGAAATGCGATCGGTGTTTGAGCACGTTGAAGAATCTGAAAATTGGCCGCCGCATCACCGGTCAGGGAATCTGGCGATACGCACAAGAGGACTCGTACGTCGACGCCCGCCTTCTCAAGATGCCGTGCGATCACAAATCCGTCACCCCCGTTATTTCCCTTGCCACAGCAAACGACGACGCGACCGCTGATCCCGATCAACTGCAACAATTCGGCTGCGTTTCGCCCGGCATTCTCCATCAGCACGAGTCCCGTCATGCCGTAGTCTTCCATGGCCCGCCGATCGACATCGCGAACCTGCGCACGCGTTAACGCACGCGGCACGATTGTCCGATGACCGGTTCGATGAGCGTCGATTACGGAAGTGACTTCGTTCACAATAACTCCATTTCGCCATTGCCCTCACAACGGTTTGAAAAACGGGGACGGGCACCAGGAAGACCCCCGGCGCGCCGGGGTCACCATTTTTCAGCCGATATATTTTTCACCGGTAGTCACCTCAAGGGAACTCTGTGGTCGAGCCGAATCGGATCAGGGGAACAGGCTGTCGAGTTTCTTCAAGGCCCATTCGACCGCTTCCCTGACGATGGGTGACGGGTCATTCGAGTGGTGTTTCAGGATCGGTCGCATCGATTGATCGCCGGAATTGCCGATCACAATCGCCGCGTTGCGACGCAGACCGTCGCGACCCGGTCGTCCGAGCGGCGAATGGCGAAACCGATCGTTGAATTCCGATTCCCCAAGGTTCAGGATGTCGCCCGCATTTGTCGGATTAAGTTCGGCAAGCGGTCGAAATGCGGGTTCCGATGTCACCGGGGCCTTGCGGTTCCAGGGACAAACGTCCTGGCACAGATCACAACCGAAAAGCCAGTTCCCCATCCCGTCTCGCAATTCGGACGGGATCGGATTGCGCAGCTCGATCGTCAAATACGAGATACACCGCCTGGCATCAAGAACATAAGGAGCGGGGAAGGCGTCGGTCGGACAGACATCCAGACACCGCGTACAAGTCCCGCAGTGCGAGGTCTCGTGCGGTGAATCGGGTTCGAGTTCAAGATCCGTCAGCAATCCGGCCAGCAGCAGCCAGCTTCCGGCCCGCTTGTTGATCAGCATCGTATTTTTTCCGAACCAGCCGAGTCCCGCGAGTTTCGCGAAATCGCGTTCCAGCAACGGTGCCGTATCGACGACACCTCGCGTTCGGCAACCCGGTCGTAACTCATGCAGAGTGTCCGCAAGCTGCTTTAATTTCGCTCGCAACAGGTCATGGTAATCAGCGGACCCACGCGCATACCGAGCGACCATTGCCGAGTGACCTGATTCCGGTTGAGCTCCGTTTGCCGCGCAGGCATCGTCCGTATTGTAGTTGATCGCAAGCATCACAACGCTGCGGACGCCGGACATGACGTGTTCGGGGTGTTCGTAGGCGGTTGATCGGCGAGACATATAATTCATTTCGCCCGCGAATCCGCGTTCGAGCCATTCAACCAGGCGATTAAAACCGGTTGGGGAAACGGCAGGAGCGATTCCAACCAGATCGAATCCCGCATTGCGCGCCGCAGCCTTCACGCGATCAGTCAGCGATATACCGTCGACTGCGAGTGATCTGGAATCGCCAATCGGATTTGCGGTCACGTTCGAAATATCCCTAAAAACTTTCGCCCCATGAAATTCTCAAGTCAAACCAGGATCCGGCGTGCCCATGATTCCGTCAGGCAATCGGCGCAGTTCACTGAGTCGCCGTTCGAGCCCTGGAAAAATCCGTGTGCACCGAAGTTTACAGGACATGAACCGGGAAAGGGGAACTATAGCGAAGCGCACCGTACGATCGCGAGATGTCCCGCATATCGCAGGCATCCTGGAAGGGGCATTGGCGGAAATTCGAGTTGTTGGGCCATTGGCCCGTAGCGACATTTGTTTGATCAAAAACCAGGGTCGAGTGGCCCTGAGTACTTGAGTTGATGGCCTCGTTGGGCTGAAAGACCGTGTCGATTGCCAGACCAACGTTCGACACGTCTTTGAATGCTCAAAACCAGGTGGCTCGTTAAAACGCATGGACATTTTGTGAAAAAGTCATCGGCAGATTCTGCCGATGTTGGCAGGTGCTGGCGTTTCGCTTTTTATGCTGCTCGCCTTACGGGGGCTGGCCGTTTGCCCGATCAGGTTACGCAACTTTCCCAGTCCGCATGATCGTTCGCGTTTGTGGTCTGATTACCGGTGCCGTTCCGCCGATCGTTGCGAGCGTCCAGGTTTCCGTAACCGGCGGGATTTGCAGATGCGGAATCGATTTTGGCAGAACTTCTGTTTGCCAGTACATGACACTCAATCCCGCATGTTGACTTGGCGGTAGAATTGCCGCAACGAATGGGAAACGCCGAATGGAATCGGGATCGAACTTTTGTGGTTCGATGATTGTCCACATTCACTATGAATTCGGGATGCATGGAGGCTCCCATGACTTAACGTGCCAGGATGGCGCGGCCGACCGGTTTCGTTACCCAACCCGTGGAGACGAGGTGGCCATGCTTAGCCCATTCAAGTATGCCGTTTGTGTTTTTCTGTTACTCAGTCAAAACTCGTTGCGCGCCGCTGACGAACCAGTCAACGAAGAACAACGACGAACGGCGGCTGTCGCGCTGAATTACAGTCGCGCCGCCCTGCATCGCATTCGCCGGAACCCGTCCGTGCGCGTTCTGGTCGAAGAACAGGAAAAGATCCTCAATCATCTCGATCTGAACGGGATCGCTGACGAAGAAGTCATGAAACTGTATTCGTCATTGCTCGACGAAATTTCGCAGGTTCAAATTGCCGAGCGCGAACGAGTGGTGCTCAGGGAACGCTACGCCCGAACCTTCCAGCGCGATCTGGGGATCAATACGTTCGAGATCGCGGCTCAGGTTGCCACTGCGCAGTACGTTTCGGCTGTGCGGACGGGTGCAAACAGCTGGTGGGACCACCGCAATCAGTCGGCCAGTCACGAACTCGATATCTGGCAGGTCGACAAGAAGCTGATGACGAGCGTCGTGGAAAAGTCGAGTCAATTTCTGGATGTCTCGTGGAAGATGGCCCGGTCCAAAAAGATTCCGGATCGCTGGCTGGTTCGCAGTGACGACCTGGACAAGCTGGAGGCGGCTCAACGCGAATCGGACGCGGGGGTTCGTTTGCGGGTCCTGAAGCGGATGGAAGGCTTCATGGAATGCTATCCACCGTACTGGTACTACGTCGCTCGTACGCAGCAATCGATGGGACAGCTCTTCGCCGCCAATGCGACTTACGAAAAGCTGGTCGCGATCGGCAACGGGCACTTCCGCAAGGACGAAATGCTGGCGGCGGGACTGGCCAATCGTTCGATCATTCAGGCGTTCCTCAGTCAACCTGCCGCTCCTGAAACGGCGCGTCGGGCGATGGGGTTTTCGTCGGATGCGTGGGAGGCGAACCTGGTGTGTGCGAGCGTTCTGCAGCGATTCGGAAAATACGACGATGCCGAAGATGCGATTTTGAGGAACCTGGATGTCAATCTCGAACGTCCACAAAGCCGCGTCGCGCTGCTCGGGTTGTACTATTCGTCCGACAACAAGACCAAACTGGCCGCACAACTTCAGGACCCCGACTGGATCAGGGATATCCCCGCCCGCCAACTCCTTTTGTGCGCCGCGAAACTCGGGCAACGCGATGTTCCGCAAACGGTCCTGGATCATCTGACATCCTCGTTACAGGGAACACCGCGACTGAACCTCGGTCGCGACGACTTCGTGATCTCGGTTGGCCCGACATGGCAGCTTCAGAATGCTGCCGTCACGCTCCATTGGGGGGATCGATCATTTTCGAATCCCCGCGAGACTACGGGTCGCGATTCTGTATTGCTCAGTTTTGACGGCATCGCGGAATTCGGCAACCCCTTGGCCTTTCATCGCAGCCAGAACGACTTCGCGGTGACGATCAAATACCCGGATTCAGCCCCTTTGAAGCTGGTCTTGAAATCGAAAGACGATTCAGCAAAGTCGCACGATCTTTCCAGTCTTCCGATCATCAGTCGAAATCATCCTGTCTATCGTGTGACAACGCTGGAACAGAGTGATTTCAAACTGTCACTGCGGCAACTGGCATCAGCATCCGATGTGAACGAACGATTATTGCCGGTCTCACGCACGACCGCCAGGCCTCCGTACGACACCAACGAAGATCCGGGCAACGACGACGTTCCGCTGGTTGAACCACGGTAGGCCACTTTCGTTAAGAATGGCGTCGCGACTGATGAGACGACCGGGATACATGCGACTTAGAGGACTAATGCGACAAATTGTTAAAACGTCATTTACAAAATTATTTTAAAATGTTTTCAATTACAGACCGTTTGCACTTGACGCTATTGAAAAACATGGCATAATAACCGCCGTTGCCACTCCGGTCATCAAGGTTTCCCAAAACCCGCTGGAGGGCTGACCACCGTTCTCGCTTCGATTGCGTGGACGATGGTCAGCCTTCTGCGGGTTTTTTCGTTTTTGGGAGTTGGACATGATGCGAATGAGGTTGGTTTTCGGTTTGTTTGGTGCGGCGGTGCTCTGCGGATTCGCGTTCGCCGCGATTTCGGATGCGACGGTCGTGCCGATGGTTGCCAAAGGGGTCGGGCCCGACGGGGTCCAGATCACCACGTCGGGCTGGTTGGCTCTGTTGATGTCGGGACTCGGGACGGGCGGATTCACACTCGCCGGAATCGTCGCGGCGATCGCGAGCCGGTTCGGGATCAGGTTGTCGGGTAATTCGTCCGATGCGTTGATCTCTGAAATCGTCGAATTGTCGGCTTCGTTTGCCGCCTTGATGGCGGACAAGTCGAATCGGGCTGCCCAGCGCCGCTTCTTTTTTGCTCTCGTGGATGCCGCCAACTGGATTCAGGGCTGCCAGACATCGCACGAAGCAGGCGTCGTCGTGATCAAGTACAGCGGCTATGCCCTTCCCGTCGCTGGCGGCGACAAAACTGGCGGTGACAAAGGAGCGAAGTCGTGACTGCAACACTTCGAAGACTTCACGGCACAGATTCTCGTCGCACAGTGGAACATGGTGCCACGTCGGGTTTAATGCTGGTGGCACTTTGTTCGGTGCTGGTTCCTCTCGCCAGCGGATGTTCGTTCACCGTTTCATCTGCGACCGGTGGCGGTGAGAAGAGTCCCGGACCGAATGTCGTCGTCGAACGAGCGAAAGCACGCGACATCTGGCTGGCGCTGGCGCATGCCGCCGAGGCGAAAACGATCGACTCGACTTCAAGGTTGGCTCAATTCGTCGTCGTATTGGCCAGAAATGGCGATTTGTCCGGCTCCGATGTCCACGTGTTCGATGCGGCGTTTCCGTCGATCGCGAAGAACGATCGTCCGCTGACGGATGACGATCTGAAGCGGCTGCGAACATTGAAATGACGGGCATGCACTGCGCGTGATCCCGCTCTACGGAATTCTCGTCAGAAAACGGAACTCAGAAATCCGGTTTTTGACTTCTGACAACGGAACGTTGCGAGCACTTCGGCTCGCCCGACACTTTTGGAGGCTGCATCATGTATTCACCCGATCGCTTTGTCAGCGGCTGGATCCACGACCGGGTTCGCGTGACTGATGTCATCGCTGAACGGACGGCACGTGGCGACGCCGTGATGGGAGCGACGTTTGCCACCCGGCATGCCCACGAGCTTCCCGGTACCTGGAACCGGATGAAAGCGAGCGGCATCCTGGGTGTCTTTCTCCGCGACCGTGAATTGTCGCTGAACGGACACTATCGTCGGCCCTGTCTGCAGCGTGCGGGGACATGCGTCTCGCGCGGGATGGCGCGAGGTGTGCAAACGTCGCTCGATGTGGCGATCGCGGATCGCTATCAGTTACTAAAGCCGGTCGAAATCGCGTTCGCTCCGATCTATACGATGGCTCGGCACGAATTCGGTCACGACCGATGTGGTGCAGGCGACGGAGCGATCCTGGCCGATGCTGCGAAGGCCGTTCACGATGCCGGAGTTGCGACGACGGAACTCTTCGCAGGCATGACCGAAGATGCCATCGAGCGGCAAGCCGTCAAATACGCGGCACCCGGCGTCGGGACACCGGGCCAATGGCAACTCGCAGCGAAGGGGCACAAGTGCCTCACGTTTTGGCCCGAATCACTCGAGTTGCTGTTCGATTGTCTTGCCGCCGGATATGCCGTTCCGTATGCACACGGTTACATCACCGGTCGTCCGAATGCACAGGGGATTTCCGATCTTGGTGCGAGTGGCCCTCATTGCCGCTGTTTTGTCGGCGTGTTCGTTGATGAGCATGGTGAGACGCAGCTTGAATCATCCGAGTCGTGGGGTGCGTTTCCGGCGCGTCAACCGCAGGACGACGATCAGACGATGCCCGTCGAACTGATTCCTCGCATCACACTGCGGTACGCCGGTGGCGAAAAGAGGCTGGCGCCAGGCGATTGCGGCGTGATCGCATGCCGTTTTTGGGAACAGATTCAATCGGCAGGTGAAGCCTGGGCAGTGGGACCTCCTCTATTCGAAGCGGAAACGATTGGCGAAATCGCGTGAACGGTTTCGCGGTCGAACACGACACAGCGGGGCGAATTCATTCGCACTTCGGACAACCTTATCAGACTGACAACTACACCCCTGACATCGGTAAAATCATGTTAAAATCCATGTTCGTTGTCGTGACCGGCTTTGCTTTATTTCACTCGAACTGTTTCGGCGGGACATCCGATTCCAAAGCAGTTGCTGCCGTTGCGGTGGCTCGGGCGGCACAGGACATCGCCGACGAAGGGCCTGTTTTGCCTGATACGCGACGGCCGCAATCGGTGACTCCTGACCGCTCTGCGACTATGGACACAGCGCAGCGCTTGAAGGACCCAGGTCAACCGCTGACCCCGATCGCAATCATGTTTCATCCGACACATGTCATTAATGACACCTTGCCTGCTCAACTGGTGATCGGGCATTGGGAACGAGGATGCGCGGCAGGCGATCGACTCGAACGCGACATTCGGCGTCAGTTGAAACCGCTCGGGTGGTCGATCGGGGACCAGGAAACCGACCAGATTCGGCTGGTTCACATTCCTCAAACATTGCCGTGCCCCCAGATCAGGCTCCTGAAATTCGGTGTCACGATCAGGACATGGGACGGCTATCAGGAACCGTCAATGTTGAGTCACGAATTGCGCCGGGCCTGGGACGAGGCCCCTCCACCGGCTCACTCGGTTGCGGCTGGTCCCGCCGGTGCAATTCGTGCCCGACCTCAAATCGATCAAGTTCTGAACTGGTGGCGGCAACACATCGGGGCAGACACTCGTGCGACATTTCGCTGGGATCGATCGGGCAACGCCGTGTTTCATTTGCTCGCACGGGCCGACTGGTCGGCAAAGTCCGTATTCGGAGAAGCGGGCCGAATGGAACTTTCGGCAATCGGAGCCGCTGATTTGCCGATCGAATCGCTGGGGTTTGCGTATCGCATCATCGGTTCCGACCTTGTCTTTGATGTCGATCCGGTGCGATTGCCTGGACTTGCCGCCAGATTGGGATCGGAACCGGCGAACGACGTCATGACGACTTCGCCGCCACAGTCGATCGGCATTCTGACACTGTGGTCAATCGCCTCGATCGTTCGGGACATCTGCCAGATTCTTCGTCCGTCATGTGACCTGCAACTGGGAGGCACTGTCACGGGTACGGCCGTACTGACGGATGACACGTTGAGCGTCACGTTTCCGGAAGGACCGTCGATCCGAATCGCGTGCCTGTTTCAATTCCTGCTGAAGGTGGAACGAGTCGACATTTCCGGACAATCGGTGCGCGTTCTCTTCGGCGGTTCGCGGCTGATTCGCGAGCGGACGTTTTCTGTTGATTGAATTCATGATCGAACGAACCTGGCCATCAACATATTCGAAAACAAAGGACGCACATCATGCCACAACCGGATGTCACATCGATCAGTTGGTGGGTGACGCAACTGGGCCCGTCGGGGATCGGGCTGTTTCTGATCTGGCGATTCCTGTTGTTTCTGAAACCGATCGTTCGGGAACTTGTCCCTTATCTGAAGGACTTGTTGGCCGGACACATCAACCTGATGAGTGTCATGGAAACGCACCTGACGAACGGGTCGATCACCTTGAAGAAGGTCTCTGAAACCCAGGACGAGCACGGGACGAAACTGAACGAAATCCACAAGACGGTGATGAAGAACTGAAACAACGGCCGAATGCGGACTGCGGACGATGGAGGGCTGATACCGGGCTTTCACGATCGTTCCCGGCTTCCCTTTCATCCGATCTCGATCAGTTCGTTATCCGGGAGTATTCAGCATGAATTCACAGGCGATCGGTGCGACGGAAGCAACGCATCTGGCAATTCTTCAGGATGTCGACAGCCAGCGGTACGTGCAGCGGTCGTTGATGATGCTGGCATCGTTGGGGGTCGTGGACAGCGGCGGTCGTCAACGTGTCACGGTCGACTCGTTCGGCCCGAATGCCGTACTGCCTGCCGTGACCACCGTCAATACAGTGGCGTCCGTTTCAAATATTGCCGGATACCTGGGGGTCGGCAGTCGACTATTCGTCGATCAGTCGAAACTGGCATTTTCGCAATGTCTGCGCCGACCGGTTTTCGGATGACGTGTGTCGTATCTGGTCGTCCCTGTGACGAACACTGCATTTTGAAGAAAGAACAGACATGCCATCGGCGATGACTGCATTGAAAAAAGGTTTCGACCGCCCGTTGTTCGAGCAAACCGAAATGGCCCCTGCGGTGTCTGCAGTGACGACGTGTTCGGCGACAACGCCGAACGGTCTGTTTCATGCAATACACGGCCGGTACATCTATTACGTGATCGCGACCGGTTCTTTCTGGAAAACGTCAGTGGAGCAGTCGGCGGGGCTGTCAATCCGACCCACGAATCGGTCCACGTGTCGTACTTCCAGAAAGA
>JANXOO010000705.1 GCA_025353525.1 Schlesneria sp.
GAAGTCATCAACAAAAACACCGGGACTTTCAGCGACGAAGACGAAGTGACGCTCGGTGACCTGTCGCTTCAGGTGGCCGTTGCGCTGCAGAATACTCGCGAGCGTGAGTCGTTGTTGAGGTCTCATACACAGCTCACGGAACAGGTGAGTCAGCGGGTCACAATCATCGGGGATAGTCCTGCAATGCAGGCAATGCGAAGTACGATTCGTCGACTTGCTGCAACAGACTTGCCCGTACTGATCCTTGGCGACAGCGGTACCGGAAAAGAGGTTGTTGCAGGGGCTTTGCACTACCAGGGGCCGCGTGCCAGTCGCCCGTTTATCGCGGTCAACTGCGCGGCATTGACCGAAACATTGCTCGAAAGTGAACTTTTCGGACACGAAAAAGGGGCATTCACCGATGCCAGGGAAATGCACCGTGGCAAGTTTGAAGTGGCAGAAGGGGGAACAATTTTCCTTGACGAAATCGGGGACATGAGTCTCGGTGGTCAGGCGAAATTGCTGCGGGTACTGGAACAAAAAGTCATCACCCGCGTCGGCGGTTCGCAATCAATCCCGATCAACGCGCGTGTGATTGCCGCGACAAATGCACATCTGGCGGACGCGGTTCGTGCCAAAAAGTTTCGCGAAGACCTCTATTTTCGACTGAACGTCGTCACACTCGATCTTCCCTCATTGCGAGATCGGTCAGATGATGTATTGCCGCTGGCCGATCATTTTCTGAAGAATTTCGCCGTTCAGGCCCGGCGTCCCAATCTGGAACTTTCTGCCGATGCACGCAAGCGACTGCAATCGCACGGGTGGCCGGGGAACGTCCGCGAACTTCGTAATCTGATGGAACGAGTGGCGTTCCTGGCGCCAGGTGAGAAGGTGGAAGTCGAAGATCTGGCATTTATCCTCAGCCCCGAACAGCAGAACATGTTCGAGCCGTCGCTCGACCTGAGACTCGGCGAAGCGACGAACGGATTCCAGCAGGATTTCATTCGTCGGGCGATCAAGCGAGTCAAAGGGAACATGAGCGAAGCGGCCCGGCTGCTGGGACTGCACCGCTCGAATCTTTACCGCAAGATGCGGCAGCTTGGCATGAGTGAAGCGGGTGGAAAAGACGACGATGACGATTTCCCCGATGAGTGACCATATTGCGAAGCAGGCCTCGTGCCAGTCGTACGGTCATAAATTTCTGCTTCCTTATCTGCACCGGGAATGCTCTGCCTGACCACTCGTTGGCGGTTCAGGCAGATTGCGTGAAGTTTGGTTTTTGTTCGGATCGTATCGCCCGAAACGTCACTACGACTCGAATCTCGATTGCATCCCCTGGAACCGGCACATTCCCGGCATCTGTTACGACGATCACATAGTGTGTCCGTTGAATGCTTGCGGGCCGGTATCGACCGGCAGTTTCCGCAGATGAACCAGGGCCGGAATGGTGCGAGGAGAAGGTAATGGTCAATCAAAAAAATGTCGGGCTGCGAGTTTTGGTGCTGGGCGCTGCGGCAGCAGGTCTGATGTCATCCTCGATTCCGGCAATGGGGCTCATCAAGGGTGCC
>JANXOO010000708.1 GCA_025353525.1 Schlesneria sp.
CGGCAATCTGCTTCTCAAATTTCGCCACGTCCAACGCCGACTGCAGATCAACGGTGTCCGATAAGTCTCGCATTTGATTTTCAACGTCACTCGCCTCGGCTTCCAGCCGTTGGTATTCTGCGTTCATCCGTGAATCGCTCCTCGAAAAGAAGAATCTGTTTCAACTCCTCTTTTCAGCGATTCACGGCTTTTTCACTATACCAGTTTCCAAACGCTCAAAATACCGACGATTTCGAAATCCGCCCCAAACAAGAATTGCGGCAACACAGGTTGCGAACGCCATACGGACCATGACACGCCTTTCAAAAAACTTGAGGGAGATTTCAAACTGGTGGTGGCCCGAAGAATCGAAGGGGACGTTAGTTGAACAAGTTGACTCACATGTTTCAAGAAATATCTGAAAATCCCGCAGGCAGATTTCAATCTTTTAAGGCAACACCGCAAGCGCAACACATTGTTTTGAAACGAGTTCGAGTCTTTTTCGCAGAAAAAATCACCTCGCCGGCGGACAGATCACAAGGCAAGTTTCGGAAATCCGATCGTTCAAAATCTGTTTCTGAAAACTGAAGACTGAAAACTTCTGCGTCATTTCGCTATACTTCGCGCAGCATGAATGGGGATTTTCGCGTAAGGTTTTGCTGGATGAAGTCTGAACTGAGGTTATTGGCAGATCCGGCGATGTCTGGAAATTGCCGCCGTGCCGAAGTTTCCGCTCCTGACGCGGAAACGGTGTCACAATCGAAGCCTCAAACCAAACCGCGAGCTGAATAACGTCCTGTCGGAACGCCGGGCGCAGAAAGATGTTCCGGTGTCCTTTTGGAAACCGGCCTGCGACGAATTCTTCATTCTGCACCGCGAGCAGTCACAGATTCTGCCCGACCGACAATTTTAAAGGCACTGGCATCAAATGCCCTGCCAATGTTCCCCGCCCTACTTCCCTCCTGATTCGAGGATCCGCTTCCGATGGCCGTGTTGATGCAGATTAAGAACGCCACCAAAAGTTATGGCGACCAGGTATTGCTCGATAATGCAGAAGCGACACTTTCGGAAGATGTTAAAGTCGGATTTGTCGGCAGAAACGGTGCCGGCAAAAGTACACTGCTTCGGATCCTTCTGGGTGAAGAAGAACTCGACACCGGCGAAGTGACGAAGCATCCGAAACTTCAGATCGGCTATTTGAGGCAGCACGACCCATTCCTGCCTGGCGAGACGGCCCACGATTTTCTGATCCGCGACAGCGGCCAACCGGAATGGAAGTGTGGCGAAGTAGCGGGGCAATTCGAGTTAAAAGGATCGTACCTGGACGGCCCGATCTCGAAGTTGTCAGGCGGATGGCAAACGCGTGTCAAACTGGCAGCGTTGCTGTTGCACGAACCCAATTTGCTGCTGCTTGACGAACCAACGAACTTCCTGGATTTGCGCACCCAGATTCTGCTCGAACACTTCTTGCGAAATTATCGCGAGGGTTGCCTGATCGTGTCTCATGATCGGGGCTTCCTGAATGCCACATGTACGCAGACACTCGATTTGACTCGCGGAAAACTGACGATGTTTCCGGGTAAGATCGATGCCTTTCTCGAATACCAGCGCGACCAGCGAGAACATCTCGAACGATCGAATGCTGCGGTCTTGTCGAAGCGAAAACATCTGGAAGAATTTATCGCAAAGAACAAGGCCCGCGCCAGTACAGCCACGCAAGCGCGATCGAAGACCAAGCAACTGGAACGACTCGAAGTGACAGCAATCGCTGCGGACGATCCGACAGCCCGAATTCGCGCTCCCCAGGTTGAACCTCGGCAAGGTCCGGCTCTGCGAGCACTCGATCTGGCGATCGGCTACCCGGAACGCACGATTGCTGCAGGGATTGAACTTGAAATCGAACACGGTTCGCGCGCGGCGATCGTCGGAGATAACGGACAGGGAAAAACGACCTTTCTGCGAACGATTGTCGATTCACTCAAACCGGTCACAGGCGAAGTCCGCTGGGGGTATGGTTGCCAGATCGGAGTCTATGCTCAACACGTTTATACAAGTCTCTCGGAAAAACAGACGGTCCTCGAATATCTCGAATCGAGTGCCGCGAAAGGGACGAAAGCTCAGGAAATTCTGAGTGTCGCGGGCGCATTGCTGTTCCGTGACGACCATGTCCAGAAGAAAATTGCCGTCCTTTCGGGGGGCGAGCGGGCGAGGTTATGTCTCGCCGGACTGCTTTTGAGCCAATACAACATTCTTGTGCTGGACGAACCGGGTAATCACCTGGATGTCGATACTGTGGAAGCATTGGCCGAATCACTGGTGGCCTATAAGGGGACGGTGATTTTCACCAGCCACGACAGGCACTTCATGAAGCGCGTCGCCACAAATATCATCGAAGTACGCGACAGCCACGTGACCAACTATGCCGGGAACTACGAGGCCTATCTCTATTATGTCAACAAGGAAATTGACGACGGTGAGCGTGAAGAAGCAACACGACGCGCAAAGAGTCCACCGTCAGCAGCGAAGCCAACAGATTCATTAAAGCCTGCTGCTGCCGCCCGAACGGCTCGCAGAAACGAGCGGGAAGTTCGCAAGGAAATCTCGACGATCGAGAAGACAATCGCACGACTCGACGACCAGAAGCGAAAATCGAGTGCCCGACTGATGGAAACAACCGACGCTACCGAATCGCTTCAGTTGCACAACGAAGTCGAGTCGCTAACGAAGGAACTCGCCACGGCCGAAGACCGATGGTGCCATCTTCAGGAAGAACTCGGCGAACAAGAGTGAGGAATGGGTGGCGGGAGACTGGTGACGGG
>JANXOO010000732.1 GCA_025353525.1 Schlesneria sp.
GTCATAACTCCTTCGTCGGAAAGCCTCATCCTGCGACGAGGAGGAGGATAGCAGCTTCGCGAACCTCTGTCAGTACAAAAGTCATTTCGTGTTCTCCATTTCCTCTATCGGGACTGAAGACCGGGACAGGTATGACGCGGACGACACGGACAGATCATTCACAAATGGCATGACTCATTATCCTTCGAACGTACCGATAATTGGGTCACTCCATTTCGAAACCATCGGTCGGTTTTCTTCGTGAACGAAGATCTATTTCAACTGGCTGATCGCTGATTCTGCCGCCTTACGGACCGACTCATTAGAATCTTTCAGCGATTCTTGCAGTGTCTTCTTCGCGATCTCAGAGCCACTACCGATGCTACCGAGCGTTTTGGCCACTTCCAGTCGGACCTTGGGGTTTTCTGCTCGAACAAGGGCTGCGCATAAGAACGGGATCGTGATTCCGATTGTTTCCGGATCCGGGGTGATCTGAGCCAGGGCCCATGCCGCCAAGGTCGTTTCGTGCGGATCGCGGCCGTTCAGCATACGTTGCAACGTCGGAATTGCAGACCTTGCCGGAGGGCCAATTCGACCAAGTGCATAGGCGGCAATCGGGTGCATTTCCGGATCCCCTTCGGTGAGATATCTCAGGATTGCCGCGGTGGCTGACTGACTATCAGGTCCAATTTCCGCAAGAGCGATTAACGACGCTCGCCGAACGATGCGATCGTGGTCATTTAGAAGTCGCTCCAAGGCAGGAACGGCAGTAGCGGCTCGGGATTCGAGTTGTCCCAACGTTTGCGCTGACTCGCGTCGAATTTCCGGCCTTTCGCTGGACAGAGCGGTTGTTAACAGAGGAACGGCGGACGTTACATATTCTTTATTGGTCGGGTCGATCTGGAGTAACGCCCAGACACTCGCGATGCGAAGGACCTCGTTGTCAGATGTATCCACAGCTCCCTTCAACGCGGGAAGGGCTTTCTCGTCATGCATCCTGCCGAGTGCAAATGCCGCCGCCGGCCGAAAGTTGAATTGCTCGTCCTGCAAGAGTTTTATCAATTGAGGTGTGGTGGATTTCGCTTCAGGTCCAATGGCTGCAAGGGCAATTATTGTTTCGCGCTGCAACGCGGAATCTTTTGACTTCAGGAGTTGCGCTAAGGACCCGACCGCCCCTGCAGCTTCTGAACCCAGCTCTGCAATTGCAGGGACCACCGACTTCTGAAGCGTCTCGGATTTGAGGCCATCCATGAGGGCGGGGAGAGCGGCTTTCCCGAATCTGCGTAATGAATGTTCCGCACTGATACGGACCTGAATGTCAGCATCCAGAAGTGCATTGATCAAAACGGGAATCGATCGCTCAGCCGGTGGTCCAATTTCTCCCAATGCCATGATTGCCTGCGCGCGAAGTTTCGGTTCCAGAGCTGACACCGTATCGATCAGTCGGTCTGTTGCTGAACCGGCCGCTGGTCCAATTGCTGCCAGCGCATCACAGGCATTCAATTTTCCGACCAGATTTTTCCCATCCAGCAAATTCGCAATTGCGAATACTGCAGTTTCGCCGGCACTGGCAACGCCATGGATCGCTTCAATGGAAACATCGTGTCGCTCGTTTGTTAACGCGGCAACCAGTATCGGGATGGCTTTGACAGTCGCATCACCTTCTGCATCTTCGATTTGCACAATTGCGCGAGCAGCTCCAACTCGGATCAAAGGTTCTTTATCATTCAACATCGATAAAAGCTGCGGCAGCGACGGGCGGGATGCGTCTCCAAACAATCTCAGCGATTCGATAGCGCTATTCTTCACATGCGGTGATGGATCGGAAAGTAACTGCGTCAGCGCCCGTACAACGGTGCTTGCATCCGAGTTAATTCGGCCCAGCGCGATTGCGACCTCATAACGAAGTCCCTGGTATTCGGTATTGAGTGATTCCAGGAGTAACGGGACTGTTTCTGCGGCGGCAGGGCCAATCTCGCCCAGTAATCTGACTGCTTTCGTCTTCTCAGCCAGACTCCCGGATTTCAATTTCTCGGTCAGTCCTTCAAGTTCCTTGACCTCCGCCAACAAGTCCGACGCAGCAAGCGACAGAAACAAAGCCATCAGCAGCGTAGCGTAACGCATTTTTAAAATCCCTCTGTCGTGAATTGTCTTCAGCAACAACATGAACCGACTTTTGTCCGCAACTCATGTGCCTAACCAGAGCTACGGTATCGGATGTGCCGTACAGAAACCGATTCTTAACCGGGAATTGGCAGCAGTGGCGCAAAACTTGCGGTCGATTTGCGGGAGTTGAGAGCGAAGAAAAAAAGCACACTCGGTGCGAGAAAGAAGATCAAATGAAACCGAAATGTCTCTCGATTTTGGCGATGAACCTGACTTTTGCGGTCTCGGGACTCAATCAAGCCATGGGTCAACCCGTTCCCGGTGCTGTCGGTGGCATTCAGACTGTGTCTGGTCAGCACGCATTGAGCGTGTCAGGAAATGGCACCACATTTTTTGGACAGGGGTATTCAGGGTCGTTCGGTCAGGGGTCGGGTTTTGGCAGCGGCAACGCATTCGGGAATTCGTACGGCCAGTGGTACATGTCGCCTTATTCACAAGGGTATGCGGGTTACACATCACCTTATGCATCAGGATATGGCATCAGCCAAGGGTATGGAGTGTTCGACCCATACAATGGGGGGTATCCCCCATTGTATGGGGGATACGGCGCTGGACAGTCGCAAGGAGGCATCAATGCTTCAGGGTTAGCGAATCTCATACGATCCGAAGGAGAATACAACGAATCCAATGCGAAGGCAGCTGGCGAATATCAAAAGGCACGAAGTCAGTGGATCGAAAATCAAAATCGGATCCATGAAGAACTTCTCTCCCGCAAGCGTAGCAGCCAAGCCATCGCCAACCAGGATCACGAAACAGCGCGGGCGACTCGTGAACGGCAGCAGGAATTTATCGCGGCCCACCGTCCCCCACCGCTCAGCAGCGATCTGCTCGACCCTGATACCGGAAATATTGAATGGCCGGTGGCATTAAAATCAGGTGAGTTTGACGGGATGCGTTTAGAGTTGGAGGCGTTGTTTGAGGCCCGATCAAAAAACGGAGTGACCGCGGAAAATCGATCGCAGCTTTTGAATAAAATCCGCGACACTCAAGATCTATTGCGCGGCGAGGTCCTGCAAATTCCATTGCCGGACTACACGGAATCACGCAGGTTTCTTGAACGAATGCTCGCCAGCGCGCGACAATGACACATTTTTTCCAGGGCGTCCGTATTAAGGCGAGCGGCAGAAATGTTTATCCCGGAGTCCCCGACTGGCCGGGGTCGATCCCCTTTTTCGTCTTCGACAAAAGGGGTTTGACCCCCTCCCGCTGGACTTTCATCTGGCAATTGATTTTCTGCCGCTCGCCTAACAGGAACTCGGCACATTTAAGTAGTTTGTCAATATGAAAATCGCCGTCGCCAGCAACCATACGGGGTATGTAGTCAAGGCCGGTATTGTATCCCTGCTACGTCAGTCGGGGCACGATGCGACTGATTTCGGACCCGCCAGCGATGACATCTGCGATTACCCCGAATACGCAGCGAAAGCCGCAGAACTCGTGTCTCAAGGCAAGATGGATCGAGCGATCCTGGTTGGTAGTACGGGCATAGGCATGAGCATCGTCGCGAATAAATTCAGAGGTATTCGTGCTGCGTTGTGTCACTGTGATCATTCAGCTCGAGTGAGTCGAAGTGATAATGACGCAAATATTCTTTGCTTGTCGGCAGAATTGTTCAACGAACAATCGGCCGCACGAATCATAAATATCTGGCTGAAGACTTCTTTTGACGGAGGTCGACATGCTCGCCGAAACGCAAGGATCTCCCAAATAGAAACGGAAATCTGGAATGCCGTCGCTGGCGACCGGATGATAACAAAATCTGTCGATGTCGCCGTTCATGAACACGGTGTCCTCGCCGGTAACCGGTCACGGGTCAGGGACTGACGCATTTTTGCATCGAGCATTCGTTGAAGCTTTCCGCTTGTTGTCAGCAAAGTCTGCGCAATTTTTGTAAAGGAAAATCTGATGTCAAAAGAAAACTGGGGATTGTGCAAAGAATGCAAGTGGTGGCAAATCGAACCTGCCGCCACGATCGAGGATCAAACGGTCGGTGAGTGCATTGACGACAAACTTCAAAAATTTTCGATCCGAATCACCGGAAACGGTGGGTGTTCGCGGTTTCACGAGGGAAAACCGGCACGGGCCTCAGGATCGAGTGAAAAGCCTCCGACGGCAAAACCAACTCGATAGGGTTCGAAGCTGATCGCTCTTGACTCGATCGCACGCGTCCCTGCATCGGATCGGCCATGGCAAGGCAAAGTTGAACTCTCAACGCGTTGAGTCAAGAGTGCGCAGCAAAGTGGCGGCTCAACAATTCAATGTTCATTCGATTGGCCTTCCAGGCAACATCGAAAAGATCACCCGCAATCGGGACTGAGCCAATACCTACGTCAACTGCGACGTTCCAAAACATCCGCACGAGCAACCAAGTGGGCGCTCCAAGGCTCCTCGCCTCGCGAATCAACCACAACGAGATGACTCCAGAGATTGCGTCGCCGATGCCCGGAATTAGTCCGATGATGGCGTCAGCCCCAAACTCGATAGTCGTGCCGGGAATACGGAATTGCCCATCCATGAATTCAGCGATTTTTCTTAGCCTCTCAATTCGGATGCTGTGATCGGGATTGGTGAGCAATTCCGGTTCAATTGGTTCTCTTAACGACGACTCGTGATCAACCCGATTTAAGACAACCGTTGTTTTTTCCATAACTTATTTTCTCCTGACACTTGAACATCGACCGGCTGAAAACGGAGAAAAAACTTCTCCTTTTCACTAAATCGGACTACGATAAGGAAACAAGCTGAACGTCTCATCGCATGCCTTCTTCAATGTTGAAGTGCAAAAACCAGGCCCATTCGTCGACCGACGTCCGACACTGCACGACCTTTCACTGGAGGCGACGATACTCAGAAAAGTCCCCCGTCTGATCGCCAGGAAAGGTAGTCCTGTTGAATCGTTGGTCGATATGGCTTTCGAACGGACTAAAACTCGCACGATCCACGCACGAAGCCGTCCAAAGCCCGTTGGGTGAGAGCCTCCAGGAACTGACGTTGTGCCACTCCTTTTGTCGATCCCTGGCCGAACTCCTGGTTTTCTCTTCCCTTCGGATTTACAAGTGGGTAGCGGGCGAGGCTTGCTCCATGTTCACCGCCACAACGAAAGAGTCCTCCATCGACTCCGAGTGACCGCAATCGTTTCAGACCATGCCAAGGTTTGGGCGACGTGCCAATTCGTGCGTTGTGACGCAGAATCCCTGCAAATGACCTATACTATGCGCGGCCGCAGAATTATGTATTCCGGCCAGCAGTGAGGCGTTTGTCGAGCGCCGGATCTCGGAGGAGACCGGAGATATTCAACGAAATCGCTGTAAGAAATGCCGAAAGCAAGCCCGCTCTGGAATATCACTGATGACGACCGAATTGGCTCAATTGGAACTGCTCGCTCA
>JANXOO010000747.1 GCA_025353525.1 Schlesneria sp.
CAAACGATCGTCGGCAATCGAAAGGCGGATCTTGCCGTCGAACCATAGCCCGAATCGTTTTGGACCGAGGCGTTCCTGCAATTCGATGAACACCGTTTGGATCAGAACGGTGTCGGCGGATTCGGACGCTGTGGATTCCGACGGTTTTGAATCGTTGGTCGCAGAGATCACCTCTGCGCGGACGGTCGGCGTCATGCCGGGTTGCATCTTGCACCCCCTTAACAAGCCAAACCGCTGCCAGTCTTCTATCGGCGCGCACGAGGAGCGCCTCAGATCCATCTGACAGTGCGAACACAACGCACCAGCCTCGTCGCCGCAGCGAAGAAAGCTGGAAATTGAGAGCGGTAGAGCTAACCAGAATTGAAGAAGCCGATGACTGGTATAAGCCAGTCGTCGACCCCGTTGCAAACATCAGTCGAGCGGGCACGATCCTATCTCGCAGGACGACGGAGTCAAACCAGACGGGACGAGTTTTTTCATAAGAAATTCATCATCGCTGCGCCGCCACGCCAAAGTCCAGCAGTTGAGACGACTTGCCGCAATTTGAATTCGTTCGTTAACCCGATCAGGGCGAATCTTCCATTGTGCAAAACGTGTGGATTACTTGCGTGCCAGTCGATCAGAACGACGTAACATCACCTGCCTTCTTGCCATTTCCGAAAAGCCAAGTTCGCCATAAAGTCTGTTAGCATAGATGTTTTCGCAATCTACGGCCAGAAAAATGGCTACTCGCCCGGTCAGAGCCGCCGCCTGCACACCCTCGGTCAGAATGCGTCGACCAAGTCCTTTTCCTCGAAACTCGGGGACAATCCCGAAGTAGACAAGCTCGATCGCATTTTGTTCGGGATGTTCGTTCATCAGTAACACTCCGATATCTTCCTGTCCCGATTTGTAGAGTCGCCAACCGGCAGGGTCGAATGTCCCCGAAAGACGATGGCTGGACAATGCGTCTTTGCCCGATCGGAACCCGTCGAGGAACGGGCAGTCGAGGCTTTCGAGGTATGTTCGTTCGATCGCTGTTGCAAACCGGTCAGCATTCGCCTCATGGAAAAGTTCAAAGTCGAACTCATCGCCCGTGAGCACTGATACGGAAGGGGCTTTGATTAAATCTGCATCCCCAACCGTCCTCGCCAGAAAAAACATGTCTGCCGCTCGATGAAAATCATGCTTTTCGAGCAGTTCACGTTCCGCGATGTCGTCCGCCGCAATCAATGCCTGAGCCAGCCTCGCATCGACGCGATCAATCTCGTCACAAAGTCGAGCCATCACGGCATGCTCGGTCGCCGCAGTATCGACTGCCTGGCACGTGGTTACCGGCGGCCAGACAAGTGCAACGCCATCGTTCTGCCGCATCATCAACGCCGCACCAACCGGCCGACCGTCTTCTTCGGCCAGCAACAGCCCATCAAGATTCAGGCAACCTCGATCAGCAGACCCGAGCGCGTCTTCCAGTCTCGATGCTTGCTCGTCGACCGGAAAGCGTGCGAATAACAGCTTCAACGCAACTTTGCGTCGATCAGGCGGCACGAGTGAAACAGTCAAAGTCATCTACACGGCCTTTCTGGCGCGAGGGTGAAACCCGGACAGCCGGGGCGCTAATTCAATCATCAACATCGAAATGGTGGATCGGCGGTTGCCTGGCCCCTCGGACGAATCGGTGAGCGGCACCCGTACCGTATGTACGCGTGATCTATAAAGACTTGCCGTAAAGAATGCCACCTGGCCGCAGTGCTTGCGAGGAATCGCCGGTTCTGCGATCTTCGTAGCGTTGAAAACTGATCGGGATTGAGACTGCTCGCATGGGAATTGAGGCATTCATCGACCTCGATCAGGTTTCCCGATAAATTCCGCGCGACGTTTACAATGATGGGGGTTCTGCATGCGTCTTGCCAAACTGCGACTGGCCGACGATTCCATTCGCGTGGCCGAAGTGACAAACGAGGGTCTTTTTAAACTGCTGGATTTGACTCAGGTCGACCACGCTCGCACGTTGATGGACATTCTGAATTCTCCGGATCCGATCGGGCTGACCAGATTTTTGATCGATGCGCAATCACCACTGCTTGATCCTCGACTGGTCAAAGTGATGGCCCCGATTGACCGTCAGGAAGTTTGGGCAGCGGGCGTGACCTATAAGCGGAGCCAGGTGGCGCGGATGCAAGAATCCGAGACGGCTGCATCGCATTACGACCGCGTCTACACCGCACCGCGCCCCGAAATCTTTTTCAAAGCGACCCCCAGCCGCGTTTCTGGCCCTGGCGAACCTGTTCGCGTTCGTGCCGACAGCCAATGGAGTGTTCCCGAACCCGAGCTGGCGCTGGTGATTTCACCTGCAAAACGCCTTGTCGGATTTACGGCGGGAAACGATATGTCGGCCCGTGATATCGAAGGCGAAAACCCTCTTTATTTGCCTCAGGCCAAGGTCTACAACGGCTGTTGCGGGCTTGGCCCGTTCGTATTGATACCTGAAGCGCCCGTCGATCGGAACGCGACTAAAATACGCCTGACAATCCTGCGCAGCGGCGCAACAGTATTTGCCGGCGAAACCGATCTTGGACAAATGAAGCGTGAGTTTGATGAACTGATCGATTGGTTGACTCGGGAAAATGACCTTGTCGACGGGGCCTTCCTGTTGACGGGAACCGGTGTTGTGCCGCCTGACAATTTCACTTTGATCGACGGTGACGTGTCTCAGATTGAAATCACGGGAATCGGCACGTTGACGAATCCCGTCGTCAAGGCAGGATGATTTTCAGAAAGAGGCCTCGTTCATGTCGGTTTCAGGCGTTATCGTCAAGTTTCAGAATGGTGTTTCACGGCTGACTCTGAATCGGCCGGAGCGCCGGAACGCACTTTCCGAATCAATGTTGACAGAGATTGGCCATGCATTGGGTCAGATCGCCGAAGACGCTCAAACCCGCGTTGTCGTGCTCGCTGCGGCAGGTTCGGTCTTCTGTTCCGGACACGATCTGGGAGAAATGGTCGGCCGCTCGGAGGCGGAATACCAGGCACTGTTTGCCCGCTGCTCACAAGTGATGCAGCAACTAAGGCGATTACCGCAACCCGTGATCGCACGCGTTCAGGGGCTGGCAACGGCGGCAGGTTGTCAACTGGTCGCAGCATGCGACATGGCAGTTGCAACAAACGATTCCCGCTTTGCAACGCCGGGAGTGACGATCGGACTGTTTTGTTCGACGCCGATGGTTCCGCTGGTTCGCGCTGTTCCGGCGAAAGTCGCGATGGAAATGTTGCTGACAGGTGCCCCGATTTCGGCAGCGCGAGCCGTCTCGGCGGGTTTGATTAATCGCGCCGTGCCAGCCGAAGAACTGGATGCTGCGGTGCTCGAATTGACCGATGCGATCGTTGCCAGCAGCCCGCTGACGATCCGACTTGGCAAACGGGCATTTTACGATCAGTTAAATCTTGAAGAATCAGCCGCGTACGACAGGGCAACACAGGTGATGACCGAAAATGCCGTCAAGTACGATGCCCAGGAGGGAATCACGGCGTTTCTGCAGAAACGACCGGCGGTGTGGAAGGGTGAATAACCGATTCGGCGGTCGCAAAATATTTTCGCGTCATTTTTCAGTAAATGCAGTTCGTCGGGTGACTTCGTATTGACGAGAAACCGGGGCTGTGCAAAATGCTGCCGTCGTCCCGTTCGCTTCCCTGTAACCACGGATCTGGTTCGGCTTGCGAAAACGATCAACACATCAAACTGAATTCCGTCCGTTCGGCCACGCAAAGGAGTGCATCAGCCGTGAAGAAATTTATCGTTTCGGCATCCGTAATCGCCCTGTTGGTTGGTGTCTTATCACTCGCGGGTGACGCCTTCAGTCAAACGGGCAAGGATAAAGAGGGAGACGCGGGCACGCCCAATATCCCTCACAAAGTCGGCTTGATCGACATGGCTCATATCTTCAAACACTACAAAAAGTTTGAGACATTGCGAGAGGACCTGAAGGTCGAAATTGGTGCGAGCGAAGAGAAGGCCAAGGGGATGCAAAACGAGATTCTTGAGTTGCAAAAAGCACTCAAGGACGCGAAAGAAGGTAGTCCCGAATACACGAAGTATGAAAAATTGGCGGTGACAAAATCGGCCGATTTCGAAAACTTCCGCCGCCAGATGTCTCGCCAGTTTCTGAAGGCGGAATCGCAAGTTTATTTGCAGGTTTATAACGAAGTCTCGAAGATGGTCGAAACGTATGCCAAGGCAAAAGACTACACATTGATCATTCGGTTCAATCGCGATGAACTCGACACCGAAAATCCACAGGCGCTGCTGCAGGGAATGAACCGCCAGGTCGTCTATTACCGTGAAAACGAAGACATCACCCGGCCGGTTCTGAATGCGTTGAACAAGCGACTCGGAAATTCCGATTCGCCAGCATCGAGCGCAAAACCACCTCGAAGTGCCAGCGATTCCGAAAAGGGTCCATCGCGGAAATAGAGTGAATTTCCCGGACTTGACTGCACCGACCCCGAATGAATTTTCGGGGTCGGCTTCTGTTTTCTCTGCTCCAGTATGCGATCATTTGAGGCAATTGCTTTTCCTCAAACATCCGGACTGCAGCCTCTCTCCACGGCATGCCGATTCGTAAACTCGGCGTACATCGTGACGATTCGCGGGGTGAGACTCATGATACAAAGACATCAACGAACTCTGGCCCGCCCGGCCGCCTATCGCGGATTCGGGTTCCTGACCGGCGCCGATGTTTCGGTGAACTTTTTGCCAGCCGATGAACACTCGGGAATTCACTTTCAGCGAGTCGATCTCCGGGGTTCCGATCCGGTTCCTGCGACACTGGATTGTGTTGTTTCGCGTGAGCGCCGGACCGCAATTTCCAAAAATGGTGTTACCGTTGAATTGATCGAGCATGTCATGGCTGCATTGGCCGGGCTGCAAATCGACAATTGTCTGGTACAACTTAACGCCCCCGAATTGCCGGGCGCCGATGGTTCCTGCCTGCCGTTTGTGCAATCGCTGCTTGAAGCAGGGATTGTAGAGCAATCGGCGAAACGAGACGTTCTCGTCATTTGTGCGAATTCAGAAACGCCAATTTGCAATGACGGTTCCGAAATCTCTGTGGGTCCTGTTTTTCGTCGTACGCTGGTTGTCACATACGAACTGGACTACGGACCCCGGTCACCGATCAGACCACAATTGATGACTTTTGAGTTTTCGCCGGAATCGTTTGTTGCCAATATCGCCTTCGCCCGAACGTTTATCCTCGAATCCGAAGTGACCGCACTCAGAGCGCAGGGCTACGGTTCTGGCGTCACCGAGAAGGATCTGCTGATTTTTGGTGCC
>JANXOO010000753.1 GCA_025353525.1 Schlesneria sp.
CGGGCGGCAATTTCCCATGCTCCGATTCCTGTGTTGCAGCCGTCCTTGTTGAAGTTGAAATTTCGATTGGGGATGATCCGGTCGATCGCCCCGGCCTTGCGGTCATAGGGGCGATGTTCGCCCGTCAAAAAGTAACCAACCTGCGAATACATCCCCGGTAGCGCCGCTGTGACACCGCCCTGCGTTACCAGGTTGACCATGGCTTCCGACTGGACCGACAACGGCCCTTCAACCCACAACAATTCTGTCCCCAGCACGTTGTAGAAGTTGACCGTCTGGGCACCCGTCTGGACGAAAAACGGAGTTCCGTTGAACGAACCAGGAGCCGCCTGACCGCTACTGCCGATGGTTCCGTTGGCATTTTGTCCGATATAGAACTCGGGAATCGATCGAAAGTTGACCGTCTGTCCCGGTGGCGCATTGAAGAAGTGTCCGGCTCCCAGGTGCAAGTAACTTTCGCCCTTCGAACATTCATCCCAGTACGGCATGTATGTGAAGCGTTCGGCAGTACCGACCCCACCCATATTGACGTGCGTAAACGTTCCGGCAGCGGTCTGGTTCTGGAACAGAGAACCACCAAACTGATCCTGGCCCGTGGCGAAGACCGATCCGGCCCATGTCGAACTCAAATCGTCTGCATTGTTGTAAAAACCGACACCGATATGGCGGAACGCAGTGAACGCCTGGAACAGCGAAGACCGTTCCATGAACGTTGTGTATCGGTAGCTGCTGACAACTTCCAGGCTAAACGGTTGCTTCCATTGACCGATTCGCACGTTTCCAAGGTAAGGAATCTGCGTCTGTTCGACCCAGACATCTGTAAACGTCGGGCGACCGAAGAAGCCGAAATCCATCTGGAAATTATAGTTAACAGTTTCGTTGATGGCACCTTTGGCCCCCAGCCGCGCTCGACGGAAATCCGCGCCGTTTGCAATATGTCCGTATGTTGCAAGACTGTTGGCGTTCTGATTGAAGTATCCGGTATCGGCCTGGAATGCACCGTTAATCTGGACGGTTGGATATGTTTTCTTGTTCAGTCGATCGAGCACTCCGGCGACTTTGCCATCGAGAGCTTTGATTTGTCCGTCCTGTGCGGTGTCTTCGGGATCGATGTCTCGTGGACGGCGGCGCAAATACCGTTCAACAATGCTGCCGACGCGACGGTCCTCGTCATTCTCTTCGCTGGCACCACCCTGCATTTCATTGGGATCGGCAAAGAAGCCAAAGCCGGGCGGGGGTGGAATTTCGGGCTCGAATGATGCAGGCGACGCCGCGAACGTCCTCGATGCCGCGTTCGACTTCATCTCGCGGTTTTCCTTTTCAAGCCGCTCGATTCTGAGCCGTAGTTCCTCGAATGGATCCTGTGCAAGCCCTCGCGAACCGTTGAGCAGCAAGAAGGCAAATACCACGACGCTCGACAACGAAAGCATGCGTGATAATCGATGTGACGGGGCGTTCAGCCGCGACTGATCTTCAGATCGCATGATAGCGCATCCATTCGCAAGTGGTTTTCGAATCGGCAGTCTTTGCCGATGCTCCGCAGTTGTTTATTGCCTTCACAACGTGGCCAGACGCCAAAAATTGCGACCAGGGTTAATACACTGCAATCAGTTTTTCGGATGCTTGCCTGCAACAGCATGACGTAGAGAGACCCCATTGTTGCGGGGATGTCAGCGTCTTGCCGTTAAGGACCGCCAATCCCGTACAACCGGCAAACCGGGAATTGGACTTTGCAGAGTGACCGATTGCTGCGAACCTATGAACGACACTCGATGAACGACATCGCGGAACTGGTTGGGACACTACTTATTATACCGTGCACGGGCTGAATAGAGGCCACTGTCAAATCCGGCGGCAACTGGAAATTGCGGTCAGGGTGAAGTTTCCTGTCCTGACATGGAAACGGACTGACAGCCGAAGCTTCAAGTTGGACCGCGAGCAGAATAGAAGCAACCGCAGCCATGGCGTACGGATACAATCGAGCAAAATCATCGGGCAAGAACAGCGGTGGCAACTTTCGCCGGATATCGGCTCGATCGACGAACGACTGGCTGCTTGTTGCAACGGATGTCAGCCTGTGGTTGACAATGGTCGCGATCGCGATCGGTTTCGGTGGTCGGATGGCGAGCGGCCAACTCGCACTGGTCATCGGAGCATCGGTGACATCGTTCTGCTGGATGTTGCACCTTTTGACGACAAAGGAAGCCCGATATGCCTGGACGGGCAGCGAGTGGTTGTGGCTGTCGGGAATTCTCGTCGCAATCATCCAGATTGTTCCACTCCCAACCCGGCTGCTACTGAGTCTTGCACCGCAACTCAAAGAGATTCTTCCCCTGTGGTTCGCGACCGATTCAACGAGTCCCTTTCCGGCAGGCTGGCATCAACTGTCGCTTGCTCCGTGGGAAACGACATCGGCCATCGCGACGTTCGTCTCGTATGCGCTGCTGTTTCTGGTGATGTGTCAGCGTATTCGCACGATTGATGATGTCGAACAGTCTCTCTGTCGTGCGTCGCTCTCGTCGATCGCAATGATGGTCTTTGCGTTGCTGCAATACCTTCTGAGCAACGGAAAATTTTTCTGGGTATTCGACTACCCGGCACTGACCACCTACTCTTATCCGTTGGGCTGTTTTACAAATCGAAATCATCTGGCGCAGTTTTTGGCGCTGGGGGCCGCGCCGACGATCTGGTGGTTGCTTCGGCGACTGCAGCAGCAGATTCGGGACCGACGCGATCATCGCGGAATGCCGACCGGAATGCATGTCATCGCCGTGACATTGCTGGCAGTATCGATGACAGGGATCGGCCTGACGATATTGATGACACTTTCTCGAGGCGGGCTGCTGGCACTGGTCATCGCTTCGCTCGTGTCGACCGTTTTGATGTGCCGTAACGGACTCGCGTCGTTTTCCTTCGCATTGGCGGTCATGCTTGCCG